>DLGU01000207.1:7936-15741 GCA_002482865.1 Porphyrobacter sp. UBA7686 | reverse complement strand
GTGCCGATCGCCTCGCTCTCGACCAGTTCGATGGTGAGGCGTTGGCCCAGCAAGCGACTGAAGGCGGCGGCGGTGATCCAGCCCGCCGTCCCACCGCCGACAATCACGAGTTTTCTGACCTCTGGTTGCATCATCCCGTCCCTGTTGCGCCCTATCCCGCCGCCGGGCGGAAGAAGGCATTGATTGTCAGCCGACCCTCCGCAGGGTCAGCGCTCAATGGCGCGGCATTGTCGATTACCCCGCTGTGCAGAATGTTGCCGCGATAGAATACCGCGCTGTTGAACGCGCCGGGGACCGCGCGGACCCGCTCGAAATGTGGGGCGCCATCGGTGGGGTAGGCGGCTCGCGGCAGTCCGGTGCGCGCGACATCGGCCTGCACCGCGGCAGCATAGCGCGGGTAGTCATTGGCGGTCAGCGACTCGAGCCCGGTTGTCCGGTGGCGGAAGAACGCCGTGCCGCCGTGCCCGGTGCGGTGGAGGTAAAGCATCATCGCGATCTGCGTCGGGTCGGTGCCGTCGACATGGGGGAGGCACTGGATTGGCGCGAGCTCGGCGGGCGGGGTGGTCACCAGCGAATACCACGCCTGCATCTCCCACGGGCGGCCATACGGCCCAAACCACTGATCCAGCAGCGGTGTCAGCTTGGTGAGCCAGGCGCGGCAGATCGCCGGATCAAGCGGTGCCCGCACCCCGGGATATTGCGGCGTGATCTTTGCAAAATTTTGCAAACGGGCTTGCAAGATGACCTGTTCAGGCGTTTCGAGAAACCCGTCTATGCTGATAAGCGTATGATTATGCGCTGAAACCGTTCCGGCCTGCGCCTTTGCGAGGGAGACACCCCAACCTTCGGGGGCCGATTGCGGGGAAGACGGGGGCAGTGTGGCCATGGGGCTGAGCCTATCAAACTCCGGCAGACAGTCCATCTTGAAAGCCTAGGTCAATGAAATATTGAAGAAATAGTGCGTGAGACACGGCGTCCCGCGCGATCCGGCGGCGGTGTGATCGGATCCAAGTCGATGCTGCGCCGCGGCATCGGCCAAAACTGTGTCAAACAAGCAACATTTCGCGCCGCAGCCGCGCTCCAAAACCCCTGTGAACGTTGCCAAAAATAGACGAAAGAATTGAAAAACAACAGATTTGTCGAAAATTGCAGTTGTTCCTGCGCATCTGCTTTTTGGCGATTTACCTGAGGTTCATGTTGGTCTATGAAAAAACCTGCAAAAGCGCACGTTGAGGGGCGCTTGCGGGAGGGGATTTCTGATGAAAGCGAATGGGATCAATGCAAGCGCGCGCCTGCTGTGCGGGGCCGCAACATTCCTGGCACTGGCCGTCACCGGCACGCCGGTCATGGCACAGGAGGTCGAAGAACCGGCTGCCGTCGAAGGTGAAGGCGAAGACATCGTCGTCACCGGCATTCGCGGATCGATCCAGTCCTCGCTCGATGCCAAGCGCAACGCGACCTCGATCGTCGAAGTGATCTCCTCCGAAGATCTTGGCCTGCTGCCCGATCTGTCGATCGCCGACTCGCTTGCCCGCCTGCCGGGTGTGACCGCCCAGCGCGTGCGCGGCCGTTCGCAGCAAGTCTCGATCCGCGGTCTCGGCCCTGATTTCTCCCTTGCGCTGCTCAATGGCCGCGAAGTGGTGTCGGCTGGCAACAATCGCGGGATCGAATTTGACCAGTTTCCCTCGGAACTGATCGGCTCGGGCGTGGTCTACAAGACCGGCGATGCGCAATTGGCCTCGATCGGGATTGCGGGCGCGGTTGACCTGCGCACGGTCAAGCCGCTCGATTCGAAGAAGCGCCAGATGACCCTCTCGGGCACCTACACGATCAACGACAACGGCTCGCTCAATCCGGATTTCGGCGCTGACGGCTACCGCTTCTTCGGCAGCTACATTGATCAAAACGCCGATGGCACCATCGGCTGGTCGATCGGCGCGACGGTGCAGTCGATCCCGACCCAGATCATCCAGCGCGAGCTGAAGACCAATAACGGCCAAATTGCCCGCACCCCCGCCGGCGTGATCTTCCCGCGCGACAACCCGCGTCAGGGTGTGCAGAGCCGTGAGTTCAAGCGCACGTCGGTGGCAGGCAGTCTGCAGTTTGAGCCGACCGACACCTTCTCGCTGACCATCGACAGCTTCTACACCGCCACCGACGATTCGGGCATCTTCCGCGGCACCGAAACTCCGATTGCCTCGTGGAGCACCAATGGCGGGGCGCAGGTCGGCGCCGTGACCGGGTCCGGCCCGTTTGCGGAATCCGCGACCTATTCCAACGTCTTCCCGATCCTGCGCACCGACACCCAGGGCGCAGATTCGTCGATCTTTGCCATCGGCGGCAATATGGAGTGGAAGGCGACCGACAACCTGGGCTTCGTGCTCGACTACGGTTACTCCACGCTCGACCGCGACGACGTGAACTATGAATCCTACGCCGGCACGGGCCGGAACGGTTCGGGTCCGGCCGACACGCTGACGTTCAATTTCAATCCGAACGGTGAATACAGCATCGATGGGCTGATCGATTACACCAACCCGGCCAACGTGCTGCTCACCGATCCGGGAGGGTGGGGCCAGGTTGGCTTCCTGCGCGTTCCGGAAACCAACGACGAGCTGCACCAACTGCGTGCCGAGGCCTATTGGGAGTTCGACGGGGGCTTCATTGATCGCATTGTTGCGGGCTGGCTCTACACCGACCGTTCGAAGGACTTCGACAACAACGGCATCTTCCTGCGACCCGGCGCGGGTTTCGTGAACAGCTCGTTGGCGATCCCCTCGGACACCATCATCGGCTCGACCAATACCAAGGGCATTGGGCAGGACATCATCGCCTATAATCCGGCGAGCCTGCTGACCAGCGGCGCCTACACGCTTCAGGCGGCCACCGACGACACCGAGTGGCTGGTGGACGAGCAGGTGCACAATTTCTACATTCAGGCCAATATTGACGGCGCGCTCGGCTCGGTCCCGGTACGCGGCAATATCGGCCTGCGTTACGTCGATACTTCGCAGTCTTCGACCGGCACGATCAGCGGAGGCCTCGTCAACGAAGTCAGCGCCAACTACGACAACTGGCTGCCGAGCGCGAACCTCAGCTTTGAAGTGATGGAGGACACCTTCATCCGCGTCGCCTATGCCAAGTCGATCACCCGTGCGCGGTTGGATCAGCTGGCGGCGAACCAGAACATCAACGTCAACCCGCTGAGCTGTTCGGATACCAACGCTGACCAGATCCCCGATACGGTTATCGGTTTCAACCCACCGGCGCTGGTGTGCTTCAACCTCAGCGGCGGTAACCCGACCTTGCAGCCGTACCGGTCGACATCGTTCGACATCTCGTTCGAAAAGTACTTCTCGCCGGGAACCGCGATCATCATCGCGGCCTTCCACAAGGACCTGTCGGACTGGGTGATCAATCAGCCGACCATTCTCGATCTCACGCAGCAGATCGAAAATGCCGGTTTCGGTTCCATCCTCACGAACGCGCCGCAACTTGCTACCGGCGCGTTCGACGGCCCGGTCAACTTCTCCGATGGCAACATCACCGGGATCGAAGGCACGGTACGCGTCAACTTCGGCGACTTCATTGATGCGCTTGACGGCTTTGGCGGGTTCTACTCGGTCACCTATTCCGACGCCAAGATCGATCCGCCGGGGCAGAACCCGATCCGGATCCCCGGCTATTCGGATCTCACCTGGTCGAGCGACATCTTCTACGAAAAGTACGGCTTCCGTGCCAAGCTGGCAGCGCGTTACCGCGGTGGCTTCCTGTCGGAAGTGCCGAACTTTGCGGGCGGTCTCGAAGGGGCGGAAGCCCTTAGCGAAACGATCCTCGATGCCCAGCTTGGCTACACCTTCGAGAAGGAAGGCAGTGTCCTCAACGGGGTGCAGGTCCTTGCCGAAGTGTTCAACCTGACAAATCAACCGTTCAGGACGCAGAACGAGCTGTTCGATGCGGGCGGCGCCAGCCTTGGCACCTCCTTCCCGAGCCGGCACGAGATCTACGGACGGACCTTCCAGTTCACGATCCGCAAGAGCTTCTGAGGCCAAGGCCAACAGGCCTTACCAGGGTTGCAGGGAGGGCTCGCCGGAAACGGCGGGCCCTTTCGCTTTAGAGGGACGCTGGGCGAGAGCGGGCAGCGTCTTGCCCGGCCTTAGGCTGGACGCTCGAACACTGTTCCCTGCGGAACGTTTGCGATGGTTCGGTCAGGCGGCGAGAGGTGCGGCGGCGCAGTGCCGCGCGACGAATTCGCTGTGAGAGGGCATGGCCGCCACGGCCTCGCTCATTGCCGCGCGAATCTGCGCAAGCCGCTCGGCCACCGGCACGCCTTCGCGCATCGCGGCGAGGGCGGGCGCCCGGTTCGGGACGATCCCCTGACCCAGATAGACCGCGATCCAGCTGGGGTTAGCGAACAGTTCAGGGCCCTCTGCCACCAGCATGCCGTGGGCGCGGAAATGGTCGATCTTGTATTGCAGGCTGTCGGGGATCGGCATCGCTGCGCAGTAGCGCCACAGCTCGGAGTCGTCGCGTTCCGTGGCCTTGTAGTGGAGGATCAGGAAGTCCCTGATCAGCTCGTATTCGCGGGCAGTCTGCGCGTTGTACTCACGCGCCAGCAGCGGTGACATGGCGCTATCCGGCAGCAGGGCGATGAGCCGCAGGATGCCGTATTGAATGAGGTGCAGGCTGGTCGATTCCAGCGGCTCCATGAAGCCTGCCGACAATCCGATGGCAACGCAATTGCGCTTCCAGAATTCGCGGCGCTTGCCCGTGACGAAGCGCAAGGGGCGCGGGTCGGCTAGGGCCTTGCCGTCGAGATTGGCGAGTAGGGTCGCCGCCGCCTCGTCCTCGGAAATGAAGGTGCTACAATGGACATAGCCGTTACCGGTGCGGTGCTGGAGCGGGATGCGCCACTGCCAGCCAGCCTCACGCGCGGTGGAGCGGGTGTAGGGGGTGAACTCACCCTTTTCGCAGGGCACAGCCACGGCGCGGTCACAGGGGAGCCAGTGCTGCCAATTGTCGTAACCCGCCTCCAGCGCCTCCTCAATCAGCAGCCCCCGGAAGCCGCTGCAATCGATGAACAATTCGCCCGCGATGCGCGTGCCATCATCGAGCAACACGCTGTCAACGAACCCGTCTTGACTGCGCAACGACACCTCAACGACCTTGCCTTCCTTGCGCACCACGCCCCGGGCCTCGGAGAAGCGGCGCAGGTAGGCGGCATAGAGCCCCGCGTCGAAGTGATAGGCGTAGTCAAAGGTCGACTGGATCAGGCGGCGGTCGGCTGACGGGTGGCTGAACTTGCCCGCCTTGGCCATCGCCCAGCACATCGAGAAATCGTCAATCGGGCCGTCGATCCGGCCCTCAAGGCTCTCGCGCATCCAGTGGTGATAGAATGGGACATTGTCGAATTCGGCGCCATACTGGCCGAAGGGGTGGAAGTAGGAATGCCCCTTGCGCCCCCAGTCGACGAATTCGATCCCGAGTTTGTATGACCCCTGCGTTTCGCGCACGAAGGTTGCCTCGTCGATGCCGAGGCGCTGGTTGAAGGTGCGGATCGGCGGAATGGTCGCCTCGCCCACGCCAACGGTGCCGATGGCCTCGCTCTCGATCAGCGTGATGGCGCAGGATCGTCCGACCGCATGGGAAAGCGCCGCCGCCGTCATCCAGCCCGCGCTGCCGCCGCCGACAATCACGATGCTTGTGAGCGGGGCGGGCTGGCTCATCCCCCGCAGCTTTCGCGGATCAGCAGGCTGGTTTCCAGCCGCTGCGAAATCGCCGGGCCATCGCCCTTGTCGATCAGCTTCGACACCAGCATCCGGCCCGCCAGATTGGCGTCCTGATCGATGGTGGTAAGCTGCGGGGTGACGAGGCGCGCGGCGGGGATATTGTCGTAGCCGACGACCGAAACATCCTCCGGTACCCGCATTCCCGAACGCGTCAGCGCCCGGATCGTACCGATGGCGATCAGGTCGCTGACGGCAAACACCGCATCGAACCTGAGCCCGCGCGCAATTGCGCTGCGCACGGCCGCTTCGGCCGAGTGGACTTCGAAATGGGCGGGCACGATCAACTCGTCATCCAGCGCGATCCCCGCCTGATCCAGCGCCTGCTTATAACCACGGAAGCGCTGTTCGGCCTCGGGCGCTTCGGTATCGCCGAGGAACAGGATGCGGCGGCGGCCAAGCCGCGCCAGGTGCGCGGTCGCCCGCCTGCCGCCGGCGACATTGTCCGATCCGATCACGCAATATTGCGCATCAGGAAACTCCGCGCCCCACACCACAAAGCGATTGTCGCGCGCGGCGAGCGCGTTGAATTCGTGGTGCAGTGAGCTCTGGCCGATGAAGATCACCCCGGTCGCCCGGCTGGTGCTCATCGCGTAATCGAGATCGAGGCCCGCGCGCGGGCTGAGGTGGCTGATGATCAGGTCCGCGTTCCGTTCCCGCGCGGCTTCGGCGATCCCGGCCAGCAGTTCGAGGAAGAACGGGTCGGACACCCGGCTATCACGCGCCTGCGGGGCGGGGACGACGACCGCGATGGTCGCATCCGCGCCGATCGGCCCGCTCGGCATCGAGGCGCGAAATTCGTAATCATGCGCGCGGGCGATTTGCCAGATCTGCTGCTTGGTCCTGCGTTTGACCGAGGGACTATCGTTCAGCGCGCGGCTGACGGTCGAGATCGAGACCCCTGCCTCGCGCGCGATATCCTCCAGCGTCGCGCTGCGCCGGGATGCGGGGGAGAGTGTATCGGTCATTCGTCCTCAGCTGTCCGTCACAACGGCCCAATAGCCGGTGCCGGGGGCGAGATCGTGCGACAAGGCGGCCGCCGTGTCGACTGTGTTTTGGGTGGCGATCACACTGAGGGCGCCAAGTTCCGCCGGAGGACTCCACCGGGCAGGCGCTTCGCCGAGGTTGAAGACGCAGAGCACCGCTCCGCCTTCGTCCCGGCGCAGGAAGGCGAGGATGTCCTCCTGGCTGTCGATCAGCGCGATATCGCCATGCACCAGCGCCGGCTGGGTCTGCCGCAGGCGCAGCAGCTGGCGCGCGTAACCAAGGGTCGAGGCGGGGTCTGACGCCTGACTGTCGACCGCAAAGCCGGTGTGAACCGGATCAAGCTTGAGCCAGGTGCGGTTGGCGTTCGAGAAACCCGCTTGCGGGGCATTGGCCGCCCACGGCATCGGGGTGCGCGCACCATCGCGGCCCAAGGTGTGCGGCCAGTTGGCGATAGCTTCGGGGTCTTGCAGGTCTTCAAAGGCGACCTCGCCTTGCGGCAGTCCCAGTTCCTCGCCCTGATAGATGATCGGATTGCCGCGCAGGCTGAGCAGGAGCAGCAGGTTGAGCCGCGCGGCGCGGGCCATGTCGCCGTCCAGCGTCCAGCGGGTGACGGCGCGCGGGGCATCATGGTTCGAGAAGGCCCATGAAGGCCAGCCTTCACCCGGCTCGCCGCTCCACTGCGACAGGCTCGCGCGCACCAACGGCGCAGTCAGGCGCGGGGCGTAGAGGAAGTCGAAATTGTACGCCGAGTCCAGCCGCTTGCCGCCTTCGGTGAAGGCCTTCATTTCCGCCAGCGGCTCCGGCCCGCCGACTTCGGCGACGGTGAAGCGGCCGGGGAATTCGTCGATCGCGGCGCGGATGCGTTCGAGGAAGCCAGTGATGTCGGGGTGCGACTGGTTGTATTGCTTGACCTGCATATCGAACGGGCGGGTCACCAGTTCCATCGGCAGCCCGCTGGGTGGATTGTCGCGCAGGTCCGGGTCATGCATCGAGAAGTTGAGCGCATCGAGCCGGAACCCGTCCACGCCTCGG
>DLGU01000207.1:7608-7835 GCA_002482865.1 Porphyrobacter sp. UBA7686 | reverse complement strand
GGCCCATCCCACTGCCACGCCGAACCGCCGAACACCGACTGCCAGTTCGACGGCGGTGAGCCATCGGGCTTGGGGTCGGCCCAGACATACCAGTCGGCCTTGGGGTTGCTGCGATCGGCGCGACTTTCCTGAAACCACGCGTGCTCGTCTGAGGTGTGCGAATAGACCTGATCGATGATGACCTTCAGGCCCAGCGCGTGCGCCTTGGCGATGATCCGGTCGAAATC
>DLGU01000207.1:1327-7532 GCA_002482865.1 Porphyrobacter sp. UBA7686 | reverse complement strand
AGATCGGCGATGTAGTCCAGCCCCTCGGCAATCCCGGCCAGATCGCCGATCCCGTCGCCATTGGTGTCACGGAAGCTGCGCGGATAGATCTGGTAGATGACAGCTCCGCGCCACCAGGCCCCCAAGCGATCGGTGTCGCTGGCGGCGGTATCGACGGCGGCTTGCGGGCCAGCGCAGGACTGGGCGGTTGCCATTAGTCGTCAGTCTCCAGAATGCAGGCGGCAAAGCCGAAAGCAGGCAACGCGATTCCGACCGTTCCCGGCGCGGTGAGGGCGGTCGGACAATTGCCGATGAGCGGCGCGACACCGCTCGCCCGGTAGCTTACCTCGACATTGTGCGAAAGCGCCGATGCGCTGGTATTGAACACCGCGAGCACCCGCTGTCCGGTTTCGGGATCATGCCGCTCAACCGCGAGCAGGCCGGGGGCGGTTTCCGCGAAAGCGCGCACTTCAGAAAGGCCGCGCCGCAGCGCCGGGCTGGCACTGCGCGCCTGCGAGAGATCGGCGATCAGGCGATAGAGCGGATGGGCGGTGTCGAAGTTGCTCTGCGCCGTGGTGGCTGTGGTGCCGATCAGCCTGTTGTCGTTATAGACCGCGACCTTGCTGGGGAACATGTCCTCGCGCGCCAGCTGGTCATTGCCGTCGGAGACGAAACCCTGCTCGTCACCGTAATAGACCGTTGGCACGCCGCGCAGCAGGAACATCAGCGCATGGCCAAGCTTGACCCGCGCCAGCAGGGTCTCGGCATCATCCGACCCGCTCATGTCGCGCACGAACATCGAAAAGCGGCCGAAATCGTGATTGCCGAGGAAGGTCGGCAGGCCCAGCGCGGTTTTCGGCCCGCCGGGGTAGATCGCGTCCTGCTGGAGGAATTCCGCCATCAGCCGCGGGCCAGCCTTGCCGCTCGCAACCAATTGCGCCGCCTTCGCGAAACCCATGTCGAGCGCATAGGGCAGCTGGCTTTCCGCCATCACCTGCGCGGCGAGCGTGGCGGTCGGTTCCTCGTACGCGATCTCGCCGAAGATGTGGAAGTGGTCGATCCCCTTGGCCTTGGCGCGGGCCAGAATGGGGGGGACGAAGGCCTGCCAGAACTCGGGGTTCACGTGCTTGGCGGTGTCGATGCGGTAGCCGTCGATTCCGTAATCATCGATCCACTGGCCGAAGATTGCGATCATGCCCTCAACGACGCGCGGATTCTCGGTCGCCAGATCATCAAGGCCCGAAAAGTCGCCATAGACGCTGCTTTCCCCCACCCAGTGCGAGTTGCCGCGGTTGTGGTAAAGCGTCACGTCATTGAGCCACGCGGGCACTTTCACATTCTTTTCTGCCTCTGGCACCACGGGGGTATAGGCGAAGCCGGGGTCGGTGAGCTTGGCCCAATTGGCGGGATCGGCGTTTTCGTCCCCCGCAAAGCCCGGGTTGATCGGCGCGCCGTTCGGGCCGCCTTTGCGGCCGTAGGGATAGTCGCCCTTGCTGCGATAGGCGTAACCGTTGGCTGTCCCTTCGGCATAGTCGATCACATCGGCGGTGTGGTTGATGATGATGTCCATATAGACCTTCATCCCGCGCGCATGGGCGGCATCGACGAAGGCCTTGAATTCGGCATTGGTGCCGAAATGCGGATCGACGCTGGTGAAATCGGTCACCCAGTAGCCGTGATAGCCCGCGCTTTCCTCGCCCGGCTTGCCCTGCACGGGCTTGTTCTTGAACACCGGCGCGAACCAGATCGCGGTGACGCCCATGCCCTGAATGTAATCGAGCTTGGCGGTCAGCCCCTTGAGGTCGCCGCCGTGGTAGAAGCCTTTGTGCGTGGGGTCGAAGCCGTGATCGAACACCCCCCCCTTGATCTGCCCACGATCATTCGATGGGTCGCCGTTTTCGAACCGGTCGGGCAAGACGAAGTAGATGATCTCGTCTTCAAGCTGGCGCTCGGAAATGGGGGCGGGGCCCGATGTTTGGGAGGGAGATTCGGCCGCAACCGGCCCTCCTGCCAAGGCGGTGCTCGCGCACAGCACAGCCGCTAAGCTCACGAAGATTCGCGTCATGACCCAACTCCCTCCGGGGGCTTTTCTGACACTTCAAAAGAGATTTTGCAAATCTTTGTGAAAAGTCGAAGCGGGCCAAAGATCGTGCATCAATGCACTGAGAAACCTACATAATGAAGCATAATCAAAAGGCGAGATGCAAATTTTCCTGAGATTTTCGGAAAGTTTCTTGCAAATTTTTGCAAGGCGTCCAGACTATGGGCCGGCATCGTGCAATGCGTCACCCGGCGACAGATCCGGGAACCTACGCGATGCTGGGAGCTGCGTCACCTCTAGGCGGATGGTGACGCGGGGGAGAGGGATGATACGATCATGACGCAAGCCGGCCAAAAGCCTGCGCTGAACGCAGGCCAAATCTGGAACATGAGCTTCGGCTTCCTCGGAATCCAGATCGGGTTCGAGCTTCAGAACGGCAATGTCAGCCGCATTTTTCAGACCCTCGGCGCGGATGTTGGTGAACTGGCGATCCTGTGGATTGCCGCGCCGATGACCGGGCTGATCGTGCAGCCGATCATCGGGCATCTGTCGGACAAGACCTGGAGCCCCCGCTTCGGCCGCCGCCGCCCCTATTTCCTCATCGGCGCGCTGCTGGCGACCCTTGCGCTGTTTGTCATGCCCAATGCTCCGGTGCTGTGGGTTGCGGCCGGGATGCTGTGGATCATGGATGCCTCGCTCAACATCACGATGGAGCCGTTCCGCGCGTTTGTCGGTGACAACCTGCCTGATCGCCAGCGAACGATGGGATATGCGATGCAGAGCTTCTTCATCGGCACGGGCGCGGTGATGGCGGGCGCGTTGCCGTGGGTCATGACCAACTGGCTGGGCCTCAGCAATATTGCGCCTGCGGGCGAGATCCCGGAAACGGTGCGCTGGGCGTTCTATATCGGCGGCGCGGCGCTGGTGGCAGCGGTCGCTTGGACGGTGTTTTCGACCAAGGAATACTCCCCGCAAGACCTCGCCCGGTTCGAAGCCGCGCGCGGACCCGCCGCGGGCGGAGCGCATGGCAATGTGGAGCGCACGGCGCGGCAATTTTCCAATGGCGGGTTCGTATGGATCGCCGCCGGTCTCGCCCTTGCTGTGCTGGTGGCCTTTGCGCGGGGCGAGAGCCGTCCGGCGTTCCTCGGTGACATTGAAGTGGCCAAGGACATCTATGTCCTCGCCGCCCTGCTGGCAGGCTTCGGCGTGATCCAGCTCGGCGCCGCAATGTTGCGCGGACAGGGGCGCAATGACAGCGGCTTCATGGAGGTGGTGAGCGATCTGTTCGCCATGCCCAAGACCATGCGTCAGCTGGCCGTGGTGCAGTTTTTCAGCTGGTTCGGAATGTTTGCGCTGTGGATCTACGGCACGCCGGGCGTGACCGAATACCACTTCGGCGCGGCCGACGCGGCGAGCGCAGCCTATCAGGACGGGGCCGACTGGTGGAGCCTGATGGGATCGGTGCGCAACGGCTTGGCCGCCGCTGCCGCTCTCGGCTTTGTGATGGTCGCCGCCAAGATTGACCGCTGCCGCTTGCACGCGATCAACCTGCTAATGGGCGCGGCGGGCTTTGCTGCGGTGTTATTGGTGCGCGATCCGGCGCTGCTGTGGGTGCCGCAGATCGGCATCGGCATCGCCTGGGCCTCGATCGTGGCGCTGCCCTATGCGATCCTTGCAGGCTGTGTCCCGGCAGAGAAAATGGGCATTTACATGGGGGTGTTCAACATCTTCATCGTTGTGCCGCAGCTGCTCGCTTCGACGCTGCTCGGCTTCCTCGTCACCAACCTGTTCGGGGGCGAGCCGATCTACGCGATGGCGATTGCGGCGGTGAGCTTCGTGCTGGCGGCGGCGGCGACGCTGTTCGTCACGGATGGCGAGGCGCGGGGCGTTCCGGCTTTGCGGGCGGGGGAAGCGTGATGCGGCTGGCTCTCGCCCTGCTGGCGGGCGCGCTGGTCGCTACCCCGGCGCTGGCCCAACCCGATTACACGCCGCGCGATGTGATTGAGGTGCAGAACGCCGAATGGACGCGCGACGCGGTGCTGTATCAGCTCAACACGCGCCAGTTCACCAGCGAGGGCACCTTTGCCGCAGCGAAGAAGCAGCTACCCCGGCTGGCCGCGATGGGGGTCGACATCATCTGGCTGATGCCGATCCACCCGATTGGCGAGGCGAACCGCAAGGGCAGCCTCGGCAGCCCCTACGCGGTGCACGATTACCGCGGCGTCAATCCTGAGTTCGGCACGGAAGCCGAGTTCCGCGCCTTCGTGGACGAAGCTCACCGGCTGGGGCTGAAGGTCATCCTCGACTGGGTCGCGAACCATTCGGCCTATGACAATCCGCTGACGCTCAGCCATCCCGAATGGTACACCCGCACCCCCGAAGGCGCGCTGATGTCGCCCGCGGGCACGGATTGGTCGGACGTGGCGGATTTCGATTACACGCAGGCCGGTTTGCGCCAATACATGACCGAAAGCCTTATCTACTGGGTGCGCGAATTCGGCATCGATGGGTATCGCGCGGACGTCGCCGGATATGTCCCGACCGATTTCTGGGAGACCGCGCGCGCGGAACTGGACAAGGTCAGGCCCGTCTTCATGCTCGCCGAATGGGAGCAGCGCGATCTCCACGCCCGCGCTTTCGATGCGACCTATGGCTGGGGCTGGAAGGAGGCGATGCAGCGGCTTGTCAAAGACGGCACCGGGGCAGGGGCAATGCGCGGCTACTACGCCGGGCAGTCGGAAACATGGCCCCACGCCGCGATGCGCATGGTCTATACCGAAAACCACGACCAGAATTCGTGGGACGGGGTGGCGAGCGAAATCTACGGCCCGGCTTACGAGGCGGCGATGGCGCTGTCCTTCACCGGCCCGGGCCTGCCGCTGATCTATAACGGGCAGGAGGCGGATAATGACCGGATGCTCAAGTTCTTCGAGCGCGATCCGATCGTCTGGCGCGAAGGCAAGCACGCCGCGCTGATCGCCAAGCTGATCGCGCTCAAGACCGACAACCGGGCGCTCCACAACGGGCGCTTCGGCGCGCCGCTGGTGGAAGTGCCGACCGATGCGACGGCGGATGTCTTCGCCTTCACGCGCGGGCAGGCGGGCGAGCGGGTGTTTGCGGTGTTCAACCTCAGCCCCAGGTCGCAGCAGGTGACCTTCCAGCACGCGCGCCATCATGGCGGCTATGCCGATGCGCTCAGCGGCGAGGCGATGACCTTCGCGGGCGGCGAGACACTCGCGCTCGCCCCCTGGGGCTACCGGATTTTCACAGAGACCAAGTGAGGCGGCTTGATAGCCGCAGGAGAGGACGCATGACGAAGCTTTGGACCCGGATGATCGCGGCGGCAGTGGTCGCATGGGCCGCCGCGCCTGCCTATGCCGAGACGCTGGAACTGGCCTCACCTGACGGAAAGATCACCGTCACGGTCAAGGATGATGGCGGGCAGGCGACCTATGCGGTCAGCTTCGAAGGCGAGCAGGTCATTGCCCCGTCCAAGCTCGGGATGCTGTTTGCCGAACACCACGGGTTCGAACGCGGCCTCGCCATCGCCGGATCGACCCGCGCCAGCAGCGACACCACGTGGGAACAGCCGTGGGGCGAGCGCCGTCTGGTGCGCGACCAGCACAATGAACTCGCCGTCACCTTCAAGCCCGCCGACGGCCCCGACCGACAGATGACGGTTCGGTTCCGCGCCTTCGATACGGGCATCGGCTTCCGCTACGAATTGCCCGAACAGGCCGCGCTGGCAGGTGACGTCAACATCACCGAGGAGCTGACCCAGTTCGGCGTCGGCGAAAAAACGACGATGTGGTACACCCCTTCGGACGAGTTCAATCGCTACGAATACCTCACCCGCGTAGCACCCGCAGGCAAGGTTGATGACGCGCACACGCCCGCGACCTTCCGCAATGAAGCGGGCATTCACTTCAGCATCCATGAAGCGGCACTGGTGGACTACTCCTCGATGTCGCTGGACCAGCTGCGTCCCGGCAATTTCGAATCCAAGCTGCGCAGCTGGACCGGCGGCCCGAAGGTGAAGACCAAGGCGCCCTTTACCTCGCCATGGCGCACCGTTCAGGTCGCGCGCGAGGCGGTCGGCCTGATCAATTCCGATATCATCCTCAACTTGAACGAGCCCAACACACTGGGCGATGTGTCGTGGGTGGAGCCGGGCAAATATGTCGG
>DLGU01000207.1:0-1257 GCA_002482865.1 Porphyrobacter sp. UBA7686 | reverse complement strand
GCCAAGCACGGCTTTGCCGGCGTGCTGGTGGAAGGCTGGAACATCGGCTGGGACGGCGACTGGTACAATAATGGCGACCTGTTCCGCTTCACCGAGCCCATGCCCGATTTCGACCTCGCCGAACTGGGCCGCTATGCCGTCTCCAAGGGCGTGCGGCTGATCGGCCACCACGAAACCTCGGCCAATATCACCAATTATGAAAACCAGATGGAGGCCGCCTTCGACCTCTACCAGAAGGTCGGCGTGCGACAGGTCAAGACCGGCTATGTCGCGGATGCGGGCGATGCGGTGCGGATCGATGAGAACGGCATCCGCCGCTACGAATGGCACGACAGCCAGTTCATGGTGCGCCACCATCTGAAGGTGGTGCAGGAAGCCGCCAAGCGCCAGATTTCGATCAACGCGCACGAACCGGTCAAAGACACCGGCCTGCGTCGCACCTATCCCAACTGGCTCGCCCGCGAAGGCGCACGCGGGATGGAATACAACGCTTGGGGCACGCCGCCCAACCCGCCCGAGCACGAGGCGATGCTCGCCTTCACACGGATGCTCGCCGGGCCGATGGACTTCACCCCCGGCATCTTCGACCTGAAGCCGAACGAGCGCGCGCCGCTGCGCGAAGACATGCAGCGCGGCGATCCGTCGAACCGGCCGGAGACGACGCTGGCGAAGCAATTGGCGCTCTATGTGGTGCTCTATTCGCCGGTGCAGATGGCCGCCGACCTGCCCGAGAATTACGAGGCCAAGCCAGACGCCTTCCAGTTCATCAAGGACGTGGAAGCCGATTGGGAACAGTCGATCGCGCTTGCCGGGGAGATCGGTGATTATGTCGCCATTGCGCGGCAGGGGAGGAAGTCGAAGGAATGGTTCCTCGGCGCCGTGACGGACGAGGAAGCGCGCGACGTGTCCGTGCCGCTGAGCTTCCTCGACAAGGGCAAGCGCTACCGCGCGCAAGTGTACCGCGACGGGCCGGATGCCGACTGGAAGACCAATCCTTACGCGATGGTGATCGAGGAGAAGGTGGTCACTGGCGGAGAGGCCTTCGCAATGCGGCTCGCCGCAGGGGGCGGGATAGCCGTGCGCTTCATGCCGGTGAAGTGAGGGGCGCCGCAACCGGGATGGTGGCCTTCGCCTCCTTTCGGACAAAAGCTTACGTTCGGCAAACGACTCCAGATCGGACGCCAATCGGGCGCCAAGAGATTATTACCCGGGTATAATTGACTCTATTTTCACCCGGGTATAATCCCGCCTCTCAGG
>DLGU01000085.1:5245-10242 GCA_002482865.1 Porphyrobacter sp. UBA7686 | reverse complement strand
CAGCAATTCGAGCGCGCAGAGCGTCGCCTGACGGCGGATTTCGGCACGCCCATCCGGGCCTTCACCGCCGTCGAAGAACTTTAGTTCACCCTCGGGCTCTCCGGTCGCATTGCGCACGAGCCGGGCAAAGACGACCGTGCCGACCGGCTTATGCGGCGTCCCGCCGCCAGGCCCCGCCACCCCGCTGATTGCCACCGCCACATCGGCCTTTGACCGGTCGAGAGCACCTTTTGCCATCGCCCAAGCGCAGGCAATCGAGACCGCGCCGAAAGTCTCTATGATGTCGCGGGCGACGCCCAGCATCTCCATCTTGGCTTCGTTCGAATAGGTCACGTAGCTTCGATCAAGCACTGCCGAAGACCCGGCGATCTCAGTGATCGCAGCCGCAACAAGTCCGCCGGTGCAGCTTTCTGCGGTGACGACCTTGCGCCCGGTCGCGGCGTTTTCGGCCACGACGCGGGCGGCAAGGGCGGCAATATCGTCAGGTAGCAGGGAGAGGGGCATGGCAGGCTTACTTACGCGCCGTGCCGGTGGTGGCCGAAGCCGCCCCGCAGACCGGTGGGTTTTTGAGGTCGGTCAGTTCGGCGATGAAGGCGACAATCCCGCCGACATTCTCGACCGGCATCGGGCTGAAGAGTTCAAGCCCGCGCTCGATCTGGCCGCAGGCGTCGCCCTTGATCTCGGCCGCGATCATCTGCCCGACCAGGGCATCGACGAAGGGACGCAGGGCCTCTTCGGGCATCGAGGCGAGCATCGCGCCCATCTGGTCTTGCGATCCGCCTTCGCCGCCGTTCTCCTTGTCCATGAAGGTCTTGAGGAAGCGGAAGGCACCGGGCCAAGCCTTGTCCTGCCCGCTGCGGAACTGGCCGATATAGGTCTCGCCCCCGGTCGCCATAAAGCCGTCGCGCGACAGGCGGTTGGCGCATGCGGTCTGCGCCGCGTCAAAAGCGATCGGCATGACATAAACCACGGCATCCGACAGATCGGCCGGGGCAACACAGGCCTGCTGTTGAGCAAGCGCGGTCTGAGACGTGGCCAGCGCGGTCAAGGCGAGGGCAGGGGCGATCAAGCGGGTGGGCAGGCGATGCTTCATGACGTGGGTCCTTCCGATGCGAGCATGACACAAACGATGGCCTGCGCAGCGATTCCCTCGCCGCGGCCGGTGAAACCGAGTTTTTCGGTGGTGGTCGCCTTGATGCTGACCGCGTTTTCACTGAGCCCCATCAGCCGCGCCACTTCGGCGCGCATGGCGGGGCGGTGCGGGCCGATCTTGGGCTCCTCGCAAATCAGGGTGAGGTCGATATTGGCGATGGCATAACCTGCCGCGCGGGCGAGGCCGACGGCGTGCTGGAGAAACTGTCCCGAACGTGCGCCGCGCCATTGCGGATCGCTCGGCGGGAAATGGGTGCCGATATCACCTTCGCCCACTGCGCCCAGCACCGCGTCGGTGATCGCGTGGAGCGCGACATCCGCATCGGAGTGGCCGGCGAGGCCCTTGTCATGCGGGATCTGTACGCCGCCCAGCCACAATTCCTCGCCCGGCTCGAGACGGTGGACATCGAAGCCTTGGCCGATACGGAATGCGGGGGCTGTCATGGGGGCGGAAAAATCCTCGGCAAAGGTGATTTTCTTGAGGCGTTCATCACCTTGGACGAGGGCAACTGAACCATTGCTGGCCATCAGAACTTGTGCATCGTCGCCTGCATCGGTGACGCCTTGCCACGCGCGGTGAGCGGCGAGGATGGCATCGAAGCGGAAGGCCTGAGGGGTCTGGACGCGGCGCAGGGCTTCCCGCTCTGCCTTGCCGCTCATCACACCGCCATTGTCGACTGCGAGGCTATCGACCACGGGCAGCACCGGGATGGCACCGGGATGCTCGCTCAAGGCCGTCAACAGTCGCTCGATCACCGCGCGCGGCAAATCGGGGCGGGCGGCATCGTGGATCAGCACGCTCTTTGGCTCGGCAGCGGCAAGCGCTTCCAACCCGCAGCGGACCGAGTCCTGCCGGGTCGCGCCGCCGGCGACGAAGGTGACCCCTGAAATGCCCGCCAGCGCCGCCTTGGCATAGTCCTGCGCATCGGCCGCAATCACGACCACCAACGGATCGGCTCCAGCAGCCCTCAGCGCCTCGACCGAATGCCGGATCAGCGGCTTGCCGCGCCATTCGCGGAACTGTTTCGGGGTGTCGCCGCCTACACGCAGACCCTTGCCAGCGGCCACCACAATCGCGGCAAATGGGGGGAGGGGAGCGGCACTGACCATCGGGGGGTTCGCTTAGGGTCTGGACGCGCTTTCGGCAATCCACTATGCGCCTGCCCAATATTTAGGCAACGCTCCCGCACATGACTACGCTTCCTCCTCCGCCGGCCCTCAGGCCGATTGCCATCGGCCCGGTTACGGTTGCCGAGCCGGTGGTGCTGGCGCCGATGACCGGCGTCACCGACATGCCGTTTCGCACGCTAGTGCGGCGTTATGGCTCGGGCCTTAACGTCACGGAGATGGTGGCGAGCGAGGCGGCAATCCGCGAGACCCGCGTGAGCACGCAGAAGACCGCATGGGACCGGATCGAAGAGCCGGTTTCGATGCAGCTGGTCGGCTGTGATCCCGCCAGCATGGCCGAGGCGGCGAAGATCCAGGAGGGCAATGGCGCGGCGATCATCGACATCAATTTCGGCTGCCCTGTCCGCAAAGTCGTAGGTCAGCTGGCCGGCTCGGCGCTGATGCGCGAAGTGCCGCTCGCTGTCCGGCTGATGGAAGCGACGGTCAAAGCGGTGAAGGTGCCCGTGACCGTCAAGATGCGGATGGGCTGGGACCACAACAGCCTCAACGCGCCCGAACTTGCCCGCATGGCGGAAGACATCGGCGTCAAGATGATCACTGTCCACGGCCGCACCCGCAATCAGATGTACAAGGGCAGCGCCGACTGGGCGTTCATCCGCCAGGTCAAGGACGCGGTGAAGGTCCCCGTGATCGTCAACGGTGACATCTGCTCGATCGAGGACGCCGCCAAAGCGCTCGAACAATCAGGGGCGGACGGGCTGATGATCGGACGCGGTGCCTATGGCAAGCCGTGGCTGCTCGGGCAGGTGATGCATTGGTGGCGCACGGGAGAGGCGCGGGCTGCTCCCGGCATTGACGAACAATATGCGCTGGTCGTTGAGCACTATAACCGGATGCTCGATCACTATGGCCGCGACACCGGGGTCAAGATGGCCCGCAAGCATCTGGGTTGGTACACCAAGGGACTGCACGGCTCGGCCGAGTTTCGCAACATGGCCAATTTCATCGACGACGCCGATCAGGTGCTCGGTGAGATCGAGCGGTTCTACACGCCCTTCCTGATGCAGCAGGCCGCCTGATAATGGCGACCAGTCCGATCGAACCGCAGGGCGATGGCCGTCCCGCTGCCCGTGCGCAGCTATCCGGACTAATCTTCGCGGTAATCCTGATCGATGGCGAGGGCCGCATCGCCGAGGTCAACCATGCCGCTGAAGATCTGCTCGGCACCAGCGCCAGCCGCTTGGTCGGGACGCTGTTGACCGACCGGATCGGGCCGCTTGATCCCCGGGTCGAAGCGCGGCTGATCGCCAGTGACGAAGCGCTGGTGGCGCGCGATTTGGCGATTGCTGTGGGCGAGGTGCAGATCCGCATCAATCTCACCGCCTCGCCGCTAGCAGGCTTTGCGGGCTGGCGGGTGGTGACCCTGTCGCAGATCGGCCATGACGAAGCAGCGGGCGCCGTGGGCGGTGAAGCGCTGCTGGGTGCTCCCGCCGTGCTGGCGCACGAAATCAAGAACCCGCTTGCCGCGATCCGCGGTGCGGCGCAGCTTGCTGCCCGCAAGCTGCCGCACGCGGACAAGAAGCTCGCCCGGATGATCACCGATGAGGTTGATCGGATCGCGCGACTGATCGACCGAATGCAGCAGCTTGGCAGCACACGGACCGGCCCGGTCGATGCCTGCAACCCACACGAAGCGATCCGCGCGGCCATCGCGACCATGCGCGCGGCGGGATCGACCTTGGGCGAGATCGAAATCCGCGAGGAGTTTGATCCTTCGCTCCCTCCGGTGCTCGCCAATCGCGACGCGTTGGAGCAGGTGCTGATTAACCTCATCTCCAATGCGCGCGATGCGGCACTCGGACCGCGCGGAGCAGGCGCCGACAGCGTGGTGATCGTTCAGACGCGCTTTGTCAGCGGGCTCGCCTTCAGCGCGATCCGCAATGGCCGTGCAGTGCCGCTGCCGATCGAAATCACCATCAGCGACAATGGCCCCGGCATCGACCCGACCTTGCAGGGCCATGTGTTCGAGCCGTTTGTCTCGTCCAAGCCTTCCGGGCAGGGCCTCGGCCTCTCGCTGGTGCGCAAGCTGGTGCGCGACATGAACGGCAATGTCAGCCATGACCGCGACCCGCGCTCCGGTCTCACCCATTTCCGCCTGCATCTGCCGCAGGCATAGGACACGCCCGGCTTATGCCTGCAACTCTCTCCGATCCGATCCTGCTCGTGGAAGATGACGCCGCGATTGCCACGGTGATCATCGCCGCCCTGGAGGACGAGGGCTTTGCGATCGCCCATTGCAGCAGCATCGCCGCGCGTGACAAGCAGCTGGCCGGGCGGCGGTTCTCCGTGATGCTGACTGATGTGATCCTGGAAGACGGGGACGGGTTGGCGAGCCTTTCGGCTGTGCGCGACCGCGCGCCAGACATGCCGGTTATCGTGCTATCAGCCCAGAACACGCTCGATACCGCCGTGCGCGCGAGTGAGAGCGATGCCTTCGAGTATTTCCCTAAACCCTTCGATCTCGACGAACTGGTCCATGCTGTGCGTCAAGCCGCAGGTGCCCGCGCGCCTGCGGCTGATGAACCCGGCAACGCGCTGGCGGGCGGCGAAGGCGAGAAGATGCCGCTGGTCGGGCGCAGTCCGGCGATGCAGGGTGTCTACCGGATGATCACGCGCGTGCTGCGCAATGATCTGACCGTGCTGGTCACCGGCGAAAG
>DLGU01000085.1:0-5197 GCA_002482865.1 Porphyrobacter sp. UBA7686 | reverse complement strand
GCTGCGATCCCCGCCGACCTCGTCGAAAGCGAATTGTTCGGGCATGAGAAGGGCGCGTTCACCGGCGCCATTGCGCAGGCGATCGGCAAATTCGAACAGGCCAATGGCGGCACGCTGTTCCTCGACGAGATTGGCGATATGCCCGCCGAAGCCCAGACCCGGCTGCTGCGCGCGTTGCAATCTGGGCGCATCCGGCGCGTGGGCGGGCGTCAGGAGATCGCGGTCAATGTCCGCATCATCGCCGCGACCAATCGCGACCTCACGCCAATGATCGCCACTGGCACCTTCCGTGAGGATCTCTTCTACCGCCTCAACGTGGTGCCGATTGTGCTGCCACCCTTGCGCGAACGGCGCGAGGATATTGCTGCGTTGGTGCAACACTTCTTGGTACTTGCTGCCGAAGATGGCTTGCCGCGTCGCACTCTGACGCCCGACGCGGTCGAGCGCCTCGAACAGCGCACCTGGCGCGGCAATGTCCGCGAACTGCGCAACGTGGTCTATCGCCTTGCGCTGATGGCGCGTGAGGAGCGGATCGACGCCGACAGCGTGAATGACATCATCGGGCCGGAGAACACCCCCGCGATCCTGCCGCAGGCAGACGGGCAGGGCGGCTTCGGCGCGGCGCTGGCGGGCTGGCTTACTGCGGAAAACCCTCCGCCTGGTGCCCTGTACCACCGCGCTCTGGCGGCCTTTGAAAAGCCGCTGATTGAATATGCGCTCGGCCGGACCGGCGGCAACCAGCTTCGCGCGGCACAGCTTCTCGGGATCAATCGCAACACGCTGCGCAAGCGGATTGGCGAGCTTGGGCTGGAGCCAGAGCGCTTTACCACATCATAACGGCGCTGGCGCAGGGCGGATTGTCGGATTGCCCTTGCATTTCTGCCACACCATTGTTGTAAAGTGGCAACGATGGAGTCTTCCCAAACCCGCGCGCTGAACCTCATCCCCCGGCAACCGCCGCGGTGGTGGCGCCGCTTTATGATTGCCGCGCGGCGGGCCAATGTCTTTCTGTGGCTCGAAGGTATCGCGGTAGCGGCCTTTCTGGCGGCGATCGTGGCGACGTGGTCGGCCTATGGTCGGTCCGGCGCAGGTGATGACCTGCTGCCAACGATGAAGGTCTCGGTGCTGCTGATGGCGACACTGGTGCCCGCGATGGCGCTGCTGGTGCTGATTGGTCGCCGCGTGGCGCTACGCCGCGCTGCGGGAAGCACCGCGCGGCTGCACGTGCGGCTCGTGTTCTTCTTTTCGATGGTTGCCGCCTTGCCGACGCTGCTGGTCGCAGGCTTTGCCGCCTTCCTGTTCCAGACCGGGGTCGATTTCTGGTTCTCCGACGAATCCCGCGGGCTGATGGAGAACGCCAATGCGCTGGCCCAGAACTACTACGACGCGAACCAGCGCGACGTTGAACAGAACACCGTCATCATGGCCTCTGACATGCGCGATACGCTGGCGCGTGTGCCGATCACTGACCCGGACTTCCCCGACTTCTACGCTTATCAGGCGCAAGCGCGCGAGATATCCGAGAGCGCGATCCTGCAACGGATGGCTGATGGCTCGTTCCGGACTGCCGCGGCGCTCAACCTGACCCAGAACAACAGCCCGCTGGAATTTAGCCGTTCGGCTTTGCCTCAATTGGACAGCGGCGACATCGCGGTCGTGATCGGCACCCCGGAGCGGATCGAGGCGCTGGTGCCGATTGATGCACAGTCCGGCGTCTATCTCTACAACGCCCGCACCACTGAGGAGACGATGTTCAACTCGTGGTCCAAGGCACAGTCGATCGTCACCGCCTATGACCGCCTGACCGGCAGTGCGCGGATGCTCCAGCTGCAATTCAATGTCGCGCTGGTGGTGGTCAGCCTGCTGCTGGTGGGGCTTGCCATTTGGTTCGCACTGCGGTTCGCCGACCGGCAGGTCGAGCCGCTGACCGCGCTGGTGGGTGCCGCGCGCAAGGTGGGGCAAGGCAACTTTGCGCTCCGGCTCGACGGGCGTACCGGGCCGGACGAGATCGGGCTGCTCAACCGCGCCTTTAACCGCATGACAGGGCAGCTGGAAAAGCAGACGCAGGCGCTGGTTAGCGCCAACCGCCAGATCGACGACCGGCGAGCCTTTACCGAAGCCGTGCTCGAATCCGTGACTGCTGGCGTGGTGTCGGTCGACGCGGAATCGCGGGTGACGCTGATGAATTCATCCGCGCAGAACCTGCTGGCGCCTCAGGGTGACGGCAATGGCGGCATCAATATGATCGGTCAGTCGCTCGAAGTGCTCTCGCCAGAGCTGTGCCGCGTCATCGCCGATGGCAAAGAGCGTGCGATCATCACCCACGCCAAGGGAACCGAGCTGCTGACCCTTGCGGTCAAGGTCGCACCGGGCACCAGCGGCCATGTGATCACCTTCGAGGATATCACGCGCCAACTGCTCGATCAGCGACAGGCGGCGTGGTCGGATGTCGCGCGCAGGATCGCGCATGAGATCAAGAATCCGCTGACCCCGATCCAGCTCGCGACTGAGCGACTGAAGCGCCGCTACCGCACGCAGGTGAGTGACGAGGATCGCGATCTGTTCGACGAGCTGACCAGCACGATTGTCCGGCAGGTGGGCGGCCTTAGGAAAATGGTCGACGAATTCTCCTCCTTTGCGCGCCTGCCCAAGCCGGTGTTCCGCGATGAGGATGCGCTCGATCTTGTCCGCCAGGCAGTCTTTCTGCACGAAGTCGCCCATTCCGGCATCGCCTTTAGCGTTGCATCATCGGAGCTGATCGACCGCGAAGTGCGCTGCGACCGGCACCAGTTTGGGCAGGCCATGACCAACGTGCTCAAGAACGCAGTCGAAGCGGTCGAGGCGCGCGCAATCGAGGCCAAGGGTGCTTATGCTGGCGAAATTGCCGTCACCATGCGCGATGCAGGCGACGCGATTGTCGTCACCATTGAGGACAACGGCATCGGCCTTCCGGCGGACCGCGAGCGCATCACCGAACCCTATGTGACCACGCGCGAGAAGGGCACCGGCCTCGGGCTCGCCATCGTCAACAAGATCGTGGACGAACATGGCGGGGATATGAGCTTTGCCAGCGCGCCCAGCGGCGGCACCCGCGTTTCCTTGCGCTTTGCGCGCAATCCCAACCCAATTGAAGGCGGCCCCCTGTGATCCTGTCTTCGCTTCACCATGACCTCACAGCCAAAGGACCATTCCCATGGCGCTAGAAATCCTGATCGTCGACGATGAACGCGACATCCGCGAGTTGGTGGCCGGCGTGCTCGGCGACGAAGGCTATGCCTGCCGCACCGCAGCCGACAGCACCGAAGCGCTCGCCGCGATTGACGAGCGCCGTCCTTCACTGGTGCTGCTCGACGTGTGGCTCCACGGCAGTCAGATGGACGGGCTGGAGCTGCTCGATGCGATCAAGGCGCGTGAGCCTAATCTGCCGGTGATCATCTTCTCGGGCCACGGTAACATCGACACGGCCGTCGCCGCTGTCGGGCGCGGGGCGATGGATTTCATTGAAAAGCCATTCGAGGCAGAGCGTCTGCTGCTGCTGGTTGAACGCGCGACCGAGACCGAGCGGCTGCGGCGTGAAAATTCACGGCTTCGCGAAGGCAGCTGGGGCAGCGCTGAATTCACCGGCAATTCGCCCTCCATCAATGCGGTGCGCGCAACGCTCAAGCGCGTGGCGAGCACTGGTAGCCGGGTATTGATTTCAGGCCCGGCGGGAGCAGGCAAGGAAGTCGCCGCGCGGCTGCTTCATGCGTGGAGCGCGCGGGCGAACGGCGCTTTCGTGCTGGTCAACTCGGCTCGCATCACACCCGAACGCTTCGAGCAGGAGCTGTTCGGTGAGGAAGCCAATGGCAAGCAAGTCCGCCCCGGACTGCTCGAGCTGGCTGATGGCGGTACGCTGTATCTCGATGAGATCGCCGATATGCCGCTGTCCACCCAGGCGCGGATTCTGCGTGTGCTGACGGATCAGAGCTTCGTGCGCGTTGGCGGTACGCGCCAGATCGGGGTGGATGTCCGCGTTGTGTCCTCCACCACGCGTGATCTGACCGTCGAAATGGCGGAAAAGCGCTTCCGCGAAGACCTGTTCTACCGGCTCAATGTGGTGCCGGTGGTGCTGCCAGCTCTGTCCCAGCGGCGCGAGGATATTCCGGCACTCGCCGAGCATTTCTTCACCCGCTATTCCAACGATCAGGGCCTCGTTCCGCCGGACATCTCCTCCGAGGCAATGGCGGCGCTACAGGCCTATGACTGGCCAGGAAATGTGCGCCAGCTGCGCAATGTGGTCGAGCGCACCATCATCATGACGCCGCGCGAGAAGCTCGGAACAGTTGAACCTGACATGCTGCCGCCCGAGATCATCGGTGGCCAGATCGGATTGGCGAGCGACAGCCTTTCGGCCATTATGGGCGTGCCTCTTCGCGAGGCGCGGGTCAGTTTCGAGCGGGAATATCTCGCGATCCAGATCCGGCGTTTCTCCGGCAACATTTCCAAGACGGCGAGCTTCATCGGCATGGAACGCTCGGCCCTGCACCGCAAGCTGAAGCTCCTGGGAATGGCCGACCGGCGCGATGACGAGGATTAGGGTTCGATGATCCGGCCGTAATTTTTGGTTGAAATCAGTCCTTGTCCAGCGGCAGTCCAGTCGCCATTATGGATCAGGTAAGGGCCGCGCCTCGTTTTTTGCGGTGACCTGCTGCCTGCGGACCGAAAATCGGCCGCCAAGAACAAAGGAGACACGACAATGTCCAACGGGCGAACGCTCTCCCCCCGTCCGGTTGCACGTGCTGCCACCTCCAGTGAACCGCGTAACAGCGACGCCGGCAGCGCCCCTCAACGTCAGAGTGGCAATCTTCAGGACGCTTTCCTTAACCTGCTGCGCAAGAACAAGATTCCCGTCACCATGTTTCTGGTGAAAGGCGTGAAGCTGCAAGGGATCGTTACGTGGTTTGACAATTTCTCGATCCTGCTCCGCCGCGATGGTCAGTCGCAACTGGTTTATAAGCACGCGATCAGCACGATCATGCCGGGCCAGTCGCTCGATCCGGCCCAGTTCGGGAGCCAGTCGGGCAGCCGTAAGCAGAAGCTGCTTCAGGACGTGTTCCTGAGCCGGGTTGCCGAGGCTAACGTGCAGGTCACCATGTTCCTCGTGAACGGTGTCATGCTGCAAGGTCGGATCGCAGCCTATGACCTGTTCTGCATGCTG
>DLGU01000138.1 GCA_002482865.1 Porphyrobacter sp. UBA7686 | reverse complement strand
GCTTCGGTGACGAAGCTGCGGTCGGCCTTCTTTTCCTCGCTCCACTGGCCACGAAACAGGGGACGGATCGCGGCCCCGGCAAGGTCGGCGAGGCGCAGGGCGAGGGCGAGATCTTTATCGGTCATGGCGCTTCCCAATAATCGAAGGCTTCAGCCTGTCGAGCCTGCGTATAGGCCCGCGCTTCCGCGCCCTCCCATTCCAGCGGCAGGTCGTCGTAAACGCCTGTGCGGCTGACGAACCAGCCCTGGCCGGGGAGGCCGTCCGACTGGCGCACCACCAACACCGCAAGCCCGGGCTCGCCCGCCACGCGCCCGTCCTCGTCAATGCGGTCGAGGACTTTGCACAACTGACGCATTAAGGGGCGGGTGAAGGTGTGACCGAGGAGGTTGAGAAGCGCGCCGTAGGTGAAGGTCTGACGCGCGCGGGCCGCTTCGATCAGCAACGTGCGGACTTCGGCGGGGTCGAACATCACCTATGCCCTTAGTGCGCTCCCGCGCAGGCGGGAGCCTTCCGACGAGATGCGCCAGACTGCCTGAGGTCCCCGCCTGCGCGGGGACTCGCATCCCTAGTCAAACAGGCTCGAAACCGAGCTTTCGTCCGCAATCCGCCGGATCGCCTCGCCCACCAGCGGGGCAATCGGCAGAATACGGATGCGGTCTGAGGCTTCGGCGGCTTCTGTGGGCCGGATCGAATCGGTGATGACCAGCTCCTTGAGGCTCGACCCGTTGATCCGTGCCACCGCCCCGCCTGACAGCACACCGTGGGTGATATAGGCCGCGACCGACTTGGCCCCGCCTTCCAGCAGCGCTTCGGCTGCGTTGCACAGGGTGCCGCCCGAATCAACGATGTCGTCGATCAGGATGCAATGCCGCCCTTCGACGTCGCCGATGATGTTCATCACCTCGCTCTCGCCGGGCCGGTCGCGGCGCTTGTCGACGATCGCGAGCGGGGCATTGTCGAGCCGCTTGGCCAGCGCGCGCGCCCGCACCACGCCGCCCACGTCGGGCGAGACGACCATCAGCGACTGGTCACCATAACGCGCCTGAATATCTGCCGCCATGACGGGCGCGGCATAAAGATTGTCGGTCGGGATATCGAAGAAGCCCTGAATCTGGCCCGCGTGCAAGTCCACCGCCAGCATCCGGTCAGCGCCAGCTTCGGTGATGAGGTTCGCCACCAGCTTGGCCGAGATCGGCGTGCGCGGGCCGGGCTTGCGGTCCTGCCGGGCATAGCCGAAGTACGGCACCACCGCGGTGATCCGCTTGGCCGAGGCGCGGCGCAGCGCGTCGATGCAGATCAGCAATTCCATCAGGTTGTCGTTCGCCGGGAAGTTGGTCGGCTGGACAACGAACACGTCTTCGCCGCGCACATTCTCGTGAATCTCGACGAAGACCTCCTCGTCCGAGAAGCGCCGCACGCTGGCATCGGTCAGCGGGATTTCGAGATAGGCCGCAATGGCCCGGGCAAGCGGCAGGTTCGAATTGCCGGACATGATTTTCATGATGCGAATCCCCGAGCGCAGGTGGTGCACCCCGCCTAGCGCCGCGTCATGGAATTGCAACGCGGCGTAGCGGCGTTCTCGTCAGGTAAGGTGAGGCATTCGTACTTCGTAGGGCGGATTGGGCAGCGCGAGCTTAACCGAACAACCGCCCGGCGACCGCATCCAGCTTGGCCATGACCGCGGGATCATGTTCGTCCGGCGCGGTGATGACTGCGTCGTCGAGGGCGAAGTCGATCGGGGAAGGTTCGCGCTCTTGCGGCAGAGCGGTGATGAAATTTGCCACCATCGCGCGGGCGAGCGCGCCGTTGGCCTGCATCTGACCGACCACCTGCGCTACGTCGACCGCCTCGCCTTCGCGCCAGCAATCGTAATCGGTGACCATGCCGACCAGCGCATAGGGCAGCTCCGCCTCGCGGGCGAGTTTCGCTTCGGGCATGGCGGTCATGCCGATCACGTCGGCGCCCCATGCGCGGTACATCCGGCTTTCGGCGCGGGTGGAGAATTGCGGACCTTCCATCGCGAGATAGGTCGCACCGACCGCGACCTTGCCGCCAGCGTCGCTGATCGCATGGGCGGCCATGTCCGACAGGCGCGGGCAGACCGGATCGGCCATCGAAACGTGGGTGACAAAGCCGCTGGTGTAGAAGGTGCTGGGGCGGTGGACGGTGCGGTCGATGAATTGTTCGACCACGGCAAAGCGGCCCGGCTCCAGCTCCTCGCGTAGGCTGCCCACGGCGCTGATTGCGAGGATATCGGTGCAGCCCGCCCGCTTCAGCGCATCGATATTGGCGCGGGAGTTCAACTCAGTCGGCGTGATTGGATGGCCACGGCCATGGCGCGGGAGAAAGCGCACCTTCACTCCGGCCAGCGTGCCGCACAGAATCTCGTCAGACGGATCACCCCAAGGCGTGTCGATCGCGATCCACTGCTCGTCCTCAATGCCGTCGATGGCATAGAGGCCTGATCCGCCGATGATCCCGATGCACCATTCGCTGGCCATTATGCTTGCCTGTTCTCTGCTCGCTTGGGGATGAGGGGCTTAGGTCAGGTCGAAGCGGGTGGGCAAGGCCCTGCGGATCATCTTTTCCGCCGCCGCATAGGGTTCGGCGATCAGCGGCAGGGCCTGCATCGCGGCGTAATGCGCGGCAAGGCCGGGCCAGCGATCCAGCGGAGTCTCGGCCACCAGCGCGATCTGCATCAGCACGGTCGCCACGGTGATGTCGGCGATCGAGAGCGCGTCGCCCGCAAAGAAGGCACGTCCGCCCAGCCGCGCTTCCAGTACGTCGAAGATCGGCGGCAGCTGATTGGCCCAGGCATCCCGCGCCTTGTCGAGCCCCGGTTCCTCGCCCTTGCTGACCGCGGAGAAGATCGGGCGAAAGATGCCCAGACCGCCTGCCATCGCCAGCGCGGTGTCGGCATATTCTTCGATGAACAGCGCTTCGCCCAGCGCCATCGGAATCTCGGGATAGAGCGCCGGAGTGGGGTGCTTTTTCTCGATGAACGCGCAGATCGCGCTGGAATCGGCGATGGTGCCCGCCAGGCCTTCTTCGGCCACGCTGCGGTCGCGCAGCACCGGAATGCGCTTCATCGGCGAGATGTCGCGGAACCACTGAGGCGGGTCGAACACGTTGATCGCCTCGACCTCGTAAGGCACGCCCTTGGCGATGCAGACCCCGGCGACCTTGCGCACGAAGGGCGAGACCGGGCTGCCGTAAATCACCAGATCAGGGCGGGAATCACTCATGCGGCTCTCCTCCAGGGCATCTCTCGCCGCTTCCATAGGCCCCCATGCCGATAGCGCAATCATCAGGTGATCGCATCCGGGCTTCGCGCTAGCGGTGCCGCCAACGCAAGCGTTGCGTTTTGCTATGCAACGCGCCAACCTGAGCGGGAGAGAGACGACTCCCCCATTCGACGAGAGGAATAATCATGGTCACCCAGTACAAGAACCTGATCGGCGGCAAGATGGTCGCCGCCGACCGCTGGCTCGATGTGGTCAACCCCGCGACCGAGCAGGTGATCGGCCAGGTGCCCGCCTGCGGCAAGGCCGAGCTTGACGAAGCAGTCGCCGCCGCGCGCGCCGCGTTCAAGACGTGGAAGAACACCCCGATCGAGGAACGCCGCGCCGCGATCATGGCGATTTCGGGCGCGATCAAAGCCAATGCCGAAGAATTGTATCGCTTGCTCACCAGCGAGCAGGGCAAGCCGCACGACCAAGCCAAGGGCGAAATCTACGGCGCGGCCGGGATGAGCGCGGCGCAGTCCACCCTCAGGCTCGATGACGAGATCAACGAGGACAGCGACACCCGCCTCAGCCGCACCCGCCGCGTGCCGGTGGGCGTGGTCGCCGGGATCGTGCCGTGGAACTTCCCGGTGATGATGGCGATCCAGAAGATCGCACCTGCGATGCTCTCGGGCTGCACCATCGTGCTGAAGCCCTCGCCCTTCACCCCGCTGACCACGCTGCGCATCGCCGAGCTGATCGCGCCACTGGTGCCGCCGGGCGTCGTCAACATCATCACCGGCGAGGATGACTTGGGCCCGCTGATGACCAGCCACCCCGATATCGACAAGATCACCTTCACCGGATCGACCGCGACCGGCAAGAAGATCATGGAAGGCGCCAGCGCCGACCTGAAGCGCATCACGCTCGAACTGGGCGGCAATGATGCTTCGATCGTGCTCCCCGATGCCGATCCCAAGAAGGTC
>DLGU01000010.1 GCA_002482865.1 Porphyrobacter sp. UBA7686 | reverse complement strand
AGGGCGCGGTCGAGCTGATGCTGGGCCAAGCCTATGTCACCCGCTCCGAAGTCGCGCTGGTCGCCTTCCGTGGAACGAGCGCAGAGCTGATCCTGCCTCCCACCCGCTCGCTGACGCGGGCACGGCGCACCTTGGCGGAATTGCCCGGCGGCGGGGGAACGCCGCTCGCGATGGGACTTAACGCCGCACGCGAAGTGGCCGAGGCCGTCATCGCGCGCGGGCGCAGCGCGGCGCTGGTGATCCTGACCGATGGCCGCGCCAACATCGCCGCCGATGGCTCGCCCGGCAGGCCTCAAGCCGCCGCCGATGCCGAGGCCGCCGCCAAGGCCATCTCCGCGCGCGGGATCGACGCATTGGTGGTCGACATCTCCGCCCGCCCTGGCCCCGAAGGCGCGGCGCTGGCGGCTGCGCTGGGCGGGCGCTTCCTCGCCCTCCCCCGCGCCGACGCCCGCATGATTCAGGCTGCGATCAACGCCGTCCAGCCGATCGGCAAGGCGGCATGAGCAGCCTCGATTGGAACCGCGAAGGCCTGATCTGGCCGCACCGCGAGGCGAGTGACTTCGTGAGCCTTGGCGCCAAGCGCTGGCATGTGCAGACAATGGGAAGCGGCCCGCCGCTGCTGCTGCTCCACGGCACGGGTGCATCAGTCCATTCATGGCGCGGGCTGATGCCGCTGCTGGCGCAGACCCACACCGTCATCGCCCCCGATCTGCCCCGCCATGCCTTCACCACGGGGCATGATGCCTATGCAATGAGCCTGCCCTCGATGGCGGGCGAGATCGCGGGGCTGATGACAGCGCTCGACGTCCAGCCCACCGCGATCATCGGCCATTCGGCAGGCGCGGCGATTGCGCTGCAAATGGCGCTCGATCATGGCTATGCCGGCCCGATCATCGGGCTGAATTCCGCGCTGCGGCCCTTCCCCGGCGCGCTCGCACAGATTTTCCCGGCGGTCGCCAAAGCGCTGTTCGTCAACCCGCTGGTGCCGCGGTTCTTTGCCGGGAGCATCGAACTTGTCGGCGGCGCCAAGAAGTTCCTGTGGCGATCAACCCACTCGCATATCGATGCCGAGGGGCTTGCCTGTTACCGCACACTGCTAAAGCATCCCGCGCACGCGGGCGGCGCGCTCGCCATGATGGCGAACTGGGACCTTCCCGGCCTGCGGTTGCGGATGGGTGAGGTGCGCAATCCCGTGCTGCTGATCCACGGCGCGAACGACCCCGCCATCCCGCTCGATTGGGCGAAGGACGCCCATAGCTGGCTGGCGAACGCGCGGCTGGACGTGCTCCCCGGTCTCGGCCATCTTGCCCATGAGGAAGCGCCCGAGAAAGCCGCCGCGCTGATCGCCGCCTTCCTCGCCGAACACAATCAGGAGGCGCGCCATGGATAGCGGCACATTCGGCTGGATCGAGCTGGTGTTTTTTTACGGCATCGCGATTGGGTTCGGCGTCTGGCAGTGGGTGAAGATGGACCGGATGCTGAAAAAGACCCGCGCCGAAAAGGCAGCGAGAGAAGCGGCCGAGCGCGAAAACGGACCGCCCGCCGCCTGACGCAACTAGCGTTCATTCTGGAGCGCCGTGAGCGTGACGTTTGCACGCCTGAACGCATCGCGGACTATCCCATGTGAATTTCCTTTGGCAGGCGGCAGCTTTTCAGCCATGGGCGGCGTTCACCGCCGCGCCCGCGAGCGCGCCTGAACCGCTGGAACATCGTTCTTCGCCATCTTTACCGGAAAACGCTGTTTTTCATGGACGCTCAGACAGGAAGCCTTGCAAACGATCTGATCAACCCGGCGGTTTCGCGGCGGGTGAATTTGCTATCCGTGCCGGGCCTGCCTGAACTCGTTCTCGCATTCACTTTCCTGTTGGTCGGCACACTGCTGGCCTGGCGGTTTGACCTGCCATTCGTACTCCCGGCCAGCGATGCGCTGGAATTCACTGGCATGAGCTACGGCGTGCCGCTGTCGCTGATCGCTGTGCTCGGCCTCTACCTGATCGTGACGAAGCAGGTCAGACGGCTGATCTATTATGGCCTCGCGGCAATCGCTTACGGCGTGATCCTGATTGCGCATTTCAATGTCAAATTGTGGATGAGCCTGATCAACCCCACCTCGTGGGACGAATTCTACTGGACAACCGATCAAGCCCTGCGGCCATTGATCGAGGCGGCCTTCGCCGTGCATCACGGGGCCGACATGATCCTGCCCGCTGGCGAACATCTCTATCTCTTCGCCTTTCTGGCCATGTTCGCGGGCAGCATCATCGTCCATTCGATGCAATGCTTCGTGGTGTTTCGCAAAGTCATCTTTACCGCCATGCTGGTCCACGTGCTCGGCGCGCTGAGCTATCTGGTGATGCCGGCGGTTGGCCCGTTCCTTTACGAACCAGGCGTCAACGCGCTCGAAACCGCGCGGCAGGTTCACATGTATGGCGGTTACCAGGCCCTCGTCGCGGGCGGGCGGCCTTGGATCGTGAGCGAGGGAAGCCAGTACATGTTCGCCGCCGTGGCGGCCATGCCCTCGCTTCACGTCGCCTCATCCGCAGTGTTCGTTTACTTCGCGTGGAAGCATGTGCGCTGGCTGGGGGTGGCCTACCTGCCGCTGTTCACCTTCATCATCTTCGAAGCTGTGGCGACGCGCTGGCACTATTGGATCGACGTTGCTGCGGGGCTGGCGCTGACGGCATTGGCCATTGCCATCACTACGGCGCTGTTCCGCTCGTTAGAGGCCGAGGAGGCAGCGCGCCTGCGCTGAAAGCTTATCGGACCCTCCGCGGCATCCGATAGGGCAGCATGAACTGCACCAGCGGCGAGGAAAACCGCCGCATATCGAGGCTCTCCTGCACGGCCACCACCTCCTCGCCAGCAAAGCGCGACGCGAGTTCGGAGCGGGCGTAGAACGGCGTATCCTCCCACGTGCGGCGCACTTCGGCGACGCCGATGTCGGAGCGGGTGCGGCGATCGACCCGCCACTTGCTCGGCGGCAATTGGGCGATGGGCGGCAAATCGACAGGCTCGGGCACACCATCGGCGCCGAACCGCAAGGCGCTGGCAAACAGCGATCCGTCGCCGCGCTCGCCTTCGTAGCAGACCAGCGCCCCTTCGTTCAGATGCGCGCGCGACCAGTGCCAGGTGTTGAAGCCTGCCTCTAGCGGCTCGGCACCGCGATTGTGATCGAGATAGGCCTTGCCGCTCCACGAAATGCCGGGCGAGCTCATCTCCACTTCGATCCGTGCGCGCGGGGCAAGGCAGTGCCAGATATGGCTCTCGGCTCCGTCAAGCGCGAAGGCGGTGCGGTTGAGCGCTTCAGGGAACACCCGCACGCGCCCGCGCACCGGGCGCTGCCACGGGACGAACAGGCGGGTGTCACCTTCGACGATGTCGATCGTCAGCGCCTCGCCATCCCAGCGCACCGCGCTCGGCCCGATGACGAGATTGCTGGCGTCACGCTCCACCGCGCCGCGCCCACGCTCGGTCATCACCCAGCGGTGCTGCGGGCCATAGAGCGCGACATTGAGCGAGGCGTGATCAAGCGGATCGCCCCGACCGGAGCGCTTGTAATAGGGTGAAAACACGCTCCCGAGGAACGCGATGATGGTCAGCCCGTGCTGCCCGTCGTCACTGATCGCGTCGACATACCACCAGGAATAGCCACCGGCCGGGATGTCTTCATTGAAGCGAGGTCCTTCGCGATGACCCGCGCTGCCAGCTGCCCGGACAAGGCTGCCATGGGCACCCCAGCTGCCGGGTGGGTCGCCCCGCCCGTGCAATAGAGACCGGGCAGACGGGTCCGCGGCCCCTGCCGCTGGAAAGAGGCCGCCCAGCCGTGCGACGCTCTGCCATAGAGGGCGCCGCCCGTGGCCGGGAACAGGCCCTCCCAGTCCTGCGGGGTCATGAGCTGATGCGGCAACGGCTCCTCCAGCTGCAGGCCGCAGCGTTTCAGCGTGGCCATCATGGCTTGCGTGCATCGGGCTCTCTCCTCGGGTGTATAGTCGTGGACGTCTCCGTTGGCGGGGGCGTTGACGATGATCTGGATGCGTTCGCGGCCCTGTGGGCGGGCTGCGTGTTCACTGGCGCCGCGGTCGGTGGCGCAGACATAGACGGTCGGCTCTGACGGGGTGCCGCCTTGGCCGATTTGGCGGAACTCGCGGGCGTAATCGCGCGAGAAGAAGACATTGTGGTGAGTGAGGTCGAAGCCGCTGGTCTCGGCATGGGCGTACCAGACCAGCGCGGAGAGCGAGCGTTTGGCCCGCGGAATGGCCGGCACCGCACGCGCGGCGTCTTGCCCGAAGCGTCCGGTGGCAAGCGCGCCCGGATCGCCGTTGCAGATCACGATATCGGCGGGAATGACCTCGCCTGAGGCGAGCCTGACGCCGCTGGTGCGCCCGTTCGCGGTGAGCACTTCAGCGACCGCCGCATTGGTCCGCACCCGCGCGCCTTGCTGGGTGGCAAGGCTTGCAATCGCCTTGGCCAGCGCATGAATTCCGCCATCGATCAGCCACACCCCGCGCGCTTCGACATGCGCGATCAGCATCAGCGTGGCCGGCGCGGCGAAGGGGGACGAGCCGCAATAGGTGGCATAGCGACCGAACAATTGCTGGAGGCGCGGGTCTTTGAAGTGACCGCCCAGCGCGTTCCACATTCCGTCAAAGGGCCGCATCGCGAGCATATCGCCCAGCTTCCACGGCCCGATCCGCCACATCATCGGCAGCGGGGTCGACGCCTTGTCGCCGCGCAGGAACGGGTCTTCGAGGACTGCGAAGATCCGTGCCGCCTCTTCTGTAAAGCTGCGATAGCCGCGCGCGGCTTCCGCCCCCGCGAAGGCGCCGACGGCATCAATGCTCTGGTCGCGGTTCGCATACAGGTCGAGGTGGCCGCTATCGTCCCACGCATGGCGGGCGATCACTTCGGCGCGGTTGACGGTGACATGATCCTCCAAGGTTGTGCAGCAAGCGGCAAAGATCTCGTCGAACACTTCGCGATAGGTGAAGACGGTCGGCCCGCCGTCAATTGCGGCCCCGTCGACTGCGACGCGGCGCGCCTTGCCGCCGACCCAAGCCTCTTTCTCGAGCACAGTAACATCGGCCCCGCGCGCAGCAAGCAAGGCGGCGCTGGTTAGCCCGCCTATCCCTGCCCCGATCACGACGACTCGCGCGTCCACCCTTCTCAGCTCCCGTCAACCCAGCGATTATCATTGACCTTACGCGCGTGTCTGTCCAATTATTTAGACATATGGCCAATGAAACATTCCGACAGTGAGCAAATGGACCGCATTCAAGGTCGGATATGTCACGCGCCGCAACCGTGTGTTTGCCTCGCCGAAGTTCCAGCACTGGGCCGCGCGCCTGCCGATCATCAAGTGGATCGCCCGCTCCCGCGCTGATGCCGCTTTCGATCTGCTCGCGGGCTTCGCCTATTCGCAGATCTTGCGCGCCTTTGTTGAAAGCGAGTTGTTCGATGTGTTGAAGGACGGCCCACTCAGCGTCGCCGATATTGCGGTGCGGATCGACCTGTCGGAAAGTGCCGCGCTAACCCTGCTGCGCGCGGGCCGTCCGTTGATGCTGTCCGAGGAACCTGCGCCTGACCAGTGGATGCTGGGCGAACAAGGCGCTGTATTCGCGAGCAATCCGGGCGTTCAGGCGATGGTGCGCCATCACCGCCTGCTCTATGCCGACCTTGCCGATCCCCTCGCGCTGCTGCGCGCCGATCGGCAGGAGCCCACGGCGCTGTCGCGCTTCTGGACCTATGCGGGCGCGCTCCATGGCGCGAGCGAGCGCGGTACCGATACGGCGGAGTATTCGCAGCTTATGGCCGCATCGCAGCATTTCGTTGCTGACGAAGTGCTGGCCTCGGTCGGCTTCCGCGACGTCGAGCGGCTGCTCGATGTCGGCGGCGGGCATGGCGCGTTCCTGCGCCATATCGGCGCGGCTTGGCCGCATCTCAAGCTCGGCCTGTTCGACCTGCCCGAAGTGGCGGAGGCCGGCGCCAAGCTGCTCGGCGAGGCGCTCGGGGCGAGCCGCGTGACCGGGCATCCGGGGAATTTCTTCAAGGATTCCGTGCCCAAAGGCTACGACATGGTCTCGCTGATCCGCATCCTGCACGATCACGACGACGCGCCTGCACAAAGCCTGCTCGTCAATATCCACGCCAGTCTTTCCCCCGGCGCACAGCTGCTGATTGCTGAGCCGATGGCACAGATCCCCGGCGCAGAACCGATGGGGGAGGCGTTTTTCGGTCTCTACCTCTGGGCGATGGGTTCAGGTCGGCCCCGCAGCCCGGCGGAGATCATCGCAATGCTGCACGCAGCCGGGTTCGCATCGGCTCGGGTCGTCGCGACAGCACAACCGGTCAACGCAAGCATCATTCTTGCCCGGGCCTGAGCATAAATTGTCCAAGTTGTTTGACAGTCAATGTTGTAAGGCGTAGCAAACAGGTGGGAGAACGTTTTTTTTCGGACTTTCGAGTCGGCGTTCGCGCTGCGGAATCCGGAAAAATGGGAGAACGAAGCGATGAATACCCTGGCCGTCATTCTTGAAGCTCCGGAGCGCCTTGCGCTTCGGTCGCTCGAGATGAAGCCGGTGGAAGCCGCAGACGTTCTTATCGAAATTGCTTTCAGCGGAATCAGTACCGGCACAGAAAAGCTGCTGTGGAGCGGGCGGATGCCGCCCTTCCCCGGCCTCGGCTATCCGCTGGTGCCCGGTTACGAATCGGTTGGCCGCATCGTCGATGCCGGACCCGAAGCTCGCGCCCGGATCGGCGACTGGGTGTTCGTTCCCGGCGCCAATTGCTACACCGATGCCCGCGGATTGTTTGGCGGGACGGCCAAGCGCGTGATCGTGCCTTCGGCGCGAGCGCTCCCCATTCCTGAACATCTGGGCGAATCCGGCGTGCTGTGCGCACTGGCCGCCACGGCGCTCCACGCGATCAAAGGTGGCTTTGCTCGCCGCGAGGCGTTGCCTGACCTTATCATCGGTCACGGCGTGCTTGGTCGTCTGCTCGCCCGGTTGACGCTGGCCTTGGGCGGCGCGGCACCGACCGTGTGGGAAACCAACCCCGCCCGCCGCTTTGGCGCGGTTGGCTATAACGCCATCGACCCGACAACGGACGACCGCCGCGATTATCACGCGATCTACGATGCCAGCGGCGACGCAGGCCTGATCGATGATCTCGTCATGCGTCTCGCCAAGGGCGGCGAGATCGTGCTGGCGGGCTTCTATTCCGAGCGGGTGAGCTTCGCTTTCCCCGCTGCCTTCATGCGTGAAGCGCACTTCCGGGTCGCCGCTGAATGGCAGCCCGGCGACCTCGCGGAAACGCGGGCACTGATCGAATGTGGGAGGCTCGATTTGAAGGGCCTCGTCACCAACCGGCGACCGGCAGGCGAGGCGCTCGACGCCTATCCGCAGGCCTTCACCGACCCCGATTGTCTAAAAATGGTTCTCGATTGGAGCGAATGCTGATGTCTGTGCTCGATACCCGAACCCTGGAAGATCAAGTGGCCGCCCTGCGCGAGGAAGCGGGCATTGAACCCGATCCGGTGCACACCGGCGAAGTGAAGTCTGAAACCCAGGTCATTGCGATTTACGGCAAGGGCGGCAGCGGCAAGAGCTTCGCGCTCTCCAATCTCAGCTACATGATGGCCCAGCAGGGCAAGCGGGTGCTGCTGATCGGCTGCGATCCCAAATCGGATACCACCAGCCTGCTGTTCGGCGGCAAGTCCTGCCCCACAATCATCGAAACCTCATCGAAGAAGAAGGCCGCCGGCGAAGAAGTCCGCATCGAAGATGTGTGCTTCCAGCGTGACGGCGTTTTCGCGATGGAACTCGGCGGCCCCGAAGTCGGGCGCGGTTGCGGTGGTCGCGGGATCATCCACGGCTTCGAACTGCTCGAAAAGCTGGGCTTCCACGACTGGGGCTTTGATTACGTGTTGCTCGATTTCCTCGGCGACGTGGTGTGCGGCGGCTTCGGCCTGCCGATCGCCCGCGACATGTGCCAGAAGGTGATCGTGGTCGGATCGAACGATCTGCAATCGCTCTACGTGGCGAATAACGTCTGCCAGGCGGTCGAATATTTCCGCAAGATGGGCGGCAATGTCGGTGTGGCTGGCATGATCATCAACAAGGATGACGGCACCGGGGAAGCCCACGCCTTCGCCGAAGCAGTCGGCATCCCGGTGCTCACCGCAATCCCGGCGAACGAAGACATCCGCCGCAAGAGCGCCAATTACCAGATCATCGGCATCCCCGGCGGCGATTGGGCGAGCCTGTTCGAAGACCTCGCCGTCAACGTCGCCGAAGCACCCCCGGTGCGCCCGACGCCTTTGACGCAGGACGGCCTGCTCGGCCTGTTCAGCGCTGACGTGACCGGCGCCAATGTGGAACTGATCCCGGCAACCCAGGCCGACATGCGCGGCGGTGTTTACGAAACCCGCCCCACCCTCGAAGTGATCTACGACGAGGCCTGATGCGATGAGCGATGCCTTCCCCCCCAACGCCTCACGCGCCCCTGACCGGATCGAGCTCGATACCGGCGCGGTCGCCAGTGGCGGTGCCTGCTCGTCGAAAGAGACGATGCGCGAAGCGGCACGCTCGGCGGGCAAGAGCGAAGTGCTTGATCGCTACGCTGCCGACTATCCGGTCGATCCGCAGGCTGGCCCGCATGATCAACCGCAATCCATGTGCCCGGCCTTCGGAAGCCTGCGTGTGGGCCTGCGGATGCGCCGCACTGCGACCGTACTGTCAGGCTCGGCCTGCTGTGTTTACGGTCTGACCTTCACCTCGCACTTCTACGGCGCGCGCCGCACCGTGGGCTATGTGCCCTTCTCCAGCGAAACGCTGGTGACCGGCAAGCTGTTCGAAGACATCAAGGAAGCGGTCGAAGGACTCGCCGATCCTGAGAATTACGACGCCATTGTTGTCACCAACCTGTGCGTCCCCACCGCCAGCGGTGTACCACTGCGCTTGCTGGGCAAGGCGATCAACGGCGTGCGGATCATCGGTATCGATGTCCCCGGTTTCGGCATTCCGACCCACGCCGAAGCGAAAGACGTGTTGGCGGGCGCAATGCTTAACTACGCCCGCGAAGAAGTCGCGGCTGGCCCGGTTGCCGCGCCGCGTGAGCGGTCTGATCTGCCAACAGTAACGTTGCTGGGCGAAATGTTCCCGGCTGATCCGGTGGTGATCGGGCAGATGCTCGCACCGCTCGGCCTTGCGGCTGGCCCGGTTGTCCCGACCCGCGAATGGCGCGAGCTTTATGCTGCGCTCGATTGCGCGGTCGTGGCTGCAATCCACCCCTTCTACACCGCCAGCATCCGCGAATTTGAAGCGGCCGGACGCCCGATTATCGGTTCGGCCCCGGTCGGCGCTGATGGCACCGCCGCGTGGCTGCAATCCCTTGGCGATACGCTGGGCCTGCCGCAGGACAAGGTCGACGCGGTCAAGAACACCATGATCGCCGCTTGCCGCGGTGCGCTTTCCGCCATGCCGATCAAGGGCCGGATCACAGTTTCGGGCTACGAAGGTTCCGAGTTGCTGGTCGCCCGCCTGCTGATCGAAAGCGGCGCCGAAGTGCCTTACGTGGGCACCGCAACCCCGCGCACCAAGTGGTCGGATGCCGACCGCGAGTGGCTCGAAGCGCGCGGCGCGCATGTGCAATTCCGCGCCAGTCTCGAACAGGACATTGCAGCGGTCGACGAATACCGCCCCGATCTCGCGATTGGCACCACTCCGGTGGTGCAGCACGCCAAATCGCGCGCGATCCCTTCTCTCTACTTCACCAACCTCATCTCGGCCCGTCCGCTGATGGGTCCGGCAGGGGCTGGCAGCCTCGCCACGGTCATCAACGCCGCGATGGGCAACAAGGCGCGCTTCGATGCGATGCGCGACTTCTTCGAAGGCGTCGGCACGGAACACGCGGCCGGCGTTTGGGAAGAGCTCCCGGTCGACCGGCCTAAGTTCCGCAAGAAATACGCTGCCCTCAATGAAGCAGCACGCAAGGCGTCGGAGGCGATCGGCTCATGACCCTCATCCTCGATCACGATCGCGCTGGCGGATATTGGGGCGCTACCTACGTCTTCACCGCGGTGAAGGGGTTGCAGGTCATCATCGACGGCCCCGTGGGCTGCGAGAACCTGCCGGTCACCAGCGTGTTGCACTACACCGACGCGCTGCCCCCGCATGAGCTCCCCATCGTCGTCACCGGCCTGGGCGAGGAAGAACTGGGCAAGACCGGCACCGAAGGCGCGATGAAGCGGGCGTGGAAAGCGCTCGACACCGAATTGCCCTGCGTGGTCGTCACCGGTTCCATTGCCGAGATGATCGGCGGCGGCGTGACGCCTGAAGGCACCAATATCAAGCGCTTCCTGCCGCGCACCATCGATGAAGATCAGTGGCAATCGGCCGACCGCGCGCTGACCTGGCTATGGACCGAATTCGGCCCCAAGAAAATGCCAGAAAAGCGCGTGCGCAAGGACGGCGAGAAGCCCCGCGTGAACATCATTGGCCCGTCCTATGGCATGTTCAACATGCCGAGCGATCTGGCCGAGATCCGCCGCCTTGTTGAAGGCATCGGCGCTGAAGTCGGCATGGCGTTCCCGCTGGGCAGCCACCTTGCCGATATCCGCGACCTCGCCACGAGCGACGCGAACGTCTGCATGTACCGAGAGTTTGGCCGCAACCTGTGCGAGACGCTCGAACGGCCCTATTTCCAGGCGCCGATCGGCCTCACCCAAACCACCAAGTTCCTGCGCGCGCTGGGCGCCGAGCTCGGCCTCGATCCGGAACCCTTCATCGAGCGCGAGAAGCACACCACGATCAAGCCCTTGTGGGATCTGTGGCGTTCGGTCACGCAGGACTTCTTCGGCACCGCAAGCTTCGGCATTGTCGCCAATGACACCTATGCGCGCGGCATCCGCCAATTCCTTGAAGGTGACATGGGCCTGCCCTGCACCATCGCGGCCTCGCGCTGCGCCGGGGTGAAGACCGATAACCACGCCGTACGCGAATCCTTGCACAGCAATCCGCCGCTGGTGATGTTCGGCAGCTACAACGAACGCATGTATCTGGCTGAAAAGTCCGGCAGCGGCTACGGACCGAGCACGCAGTTCATTCCAGCAAGCTTCCCTGGCGCTGCGATCCGTCGCCACACCGGCACGCCCTTCATGGGATATTCCGGCGCGACCTATCTGGTGCAGGAAGTGTGCAATGCGCTGTTTGACGCGCTGTTCCACATCCTGCCGCTTGGCACCGAGCTCGACAAGGTCGACCCGACGCCAACGCGTAATGAAGCGCAACTGGCTTGGGACGACGAAGCCAAGACCAAGCTTGACCAGCTGGTTGAAGCCCAGCCGGTCCTGGTTCGGATTTCCGCGGCCAAGCGCCTGCGCGATCTGGCCGAACGGACCGCGCGGCGCCGCGGGCACGCCACAGTTACCGCAGACTGCCTCGCCGAGGCGCTGCTTGAAGGTGCGGGAGCATGACGATCATGCCCGCCCTTCCCAACCCTTTGTCGCTGACGCGGAGTCTTTCCGCGACGGCACAATCCCATGCCCCCTTCGAGGGGGCTCTCCAATCCACGTGGGGGATCACGCGGGGACGCCGAAGGGAGCTTTCGGGCTCTCAATCAAACCCAACTGAACGGAGAAAACCCGATGAACGAACGTATCGGAACTCACCTGACGCCTGAAGAGGCTCAGGAAATCCACAAGGGCTTCATGGGCACCTTCACCCTTTATGTGGTGATCGCGCTCGTGGCTCATGCCCTGATGTGGGCCTACAAGCCCTGGCTCTAATTCCATCATGATTGCGCACTGCCTGCAATCGGCAGGCCGTGCAGATATCTGATTGGTACATGAAAGGAATTTTCCCATGTGGAGAGTTTGGTTCTACTTTGACATCCGTCGCGCCCTCGTCGCGCTCCATGTTGGTCTCGCCGTGTTGGCGTTCACCATCCACTTCATCCTGCTCAGCACGGATCGCTACAACTGGCTCGAGCGCGCTCCCGGCGCGCCCGCACCGGCTCAGGCAGCTATCGAATCGTCGGAAGCTCCGGCGGCGGGATAGTTCCTGCTTGAAATGTGAGGGGGCAGGTTCGCCTGCCTGCCTCCTAACACTTTTTGGCAAACCTATAGCACCCGCCTCGCTGGCGGGGAGGATGGACCTATGGCGCTCCTTAGTTTCGAGCGGAAATACCGCGTCCGCGGTGGCACATTAATCGGCGGCGACCTTTTCGACTTCTGGGTCGGGCCGTTTTATGTCGGATTCTTTGGAGTGACGACGGCGATCAGCGCCCTTTTGGGCACAATGCTGATCTTCGCCGCCGCTACACAGGGTCCGACCCTCAACCCCTGGCTCATTTCGATCAATCCGCCACCCGTCGAATATGGCCTTAGCCTCGCGCCGATGGCGCAAGGCGGATACTGGCAGATCATCACCTGCTGCGCTGTTGTTGCCTTCGTTTCGTGGGTGCTGCGGCAGGCGGAAATCTCCCGCAAGCTCGGCATGAGCTACCACGTGCCGATCGCCTTCAGCGTGGCTGTGTTCGCTTATGTCTCGCTCAACGTCATCCGTCCCTTGTGGATGGGCGCGTGGGGCAACGGCTTCCCTTACGGGATCTGGACGCACCTCGAGTGGGTCTCGAACGTCGGATATGCCTTCGGCAACTTCCACTACAACCCTGTGCACATGCTCGCGATCTCGTTCTTCTTCACGAACGCGCTCGCTCTGGCTCTGCATGGCGGTCTGGTGCTGTCGGCGGTCAATCCTTCGGGAGGCACCGACGTCAAGTCGCCTGAATATGAAGATACCTATTTCCGGGACTTCATCGGGTACTCGGTCGGCACGCTCGGCATCCACCGGGTGGGACTCTTCCTGGCGCTCAGCGCCGGGTTCTGGAGCGCCATCTGCATCGTCATCTCCGGCACTCTGTATGTCGGCAGCTGGATCGAATTCTGGGATTTCTGGAAGAAGATTCCGATCTGGTCGTAAGGAGCACCTGAACCATGGCGACTTATCAAAACATATTTACACAGGTCCAGGTGCAAGGGCCGCCCGAAATGGGCGTCCCGCACCTCGACGGCAGCGAAGGGCGCATTGCCCTGGTCGGCCACAACTACTGGATGGGCAAGCTGGGCCAGGCCCAGATCGGCCCCGTCTATCTTGGTGCCACTGGGGTGATCAGCCTCGCCTTCGGTACGCTGGCGATCATGATCATCGGGCTCAACTTCTGGGCGCAAGCCGGATGGAGCCCGCAGACCTTCATGCGCGAATTCTTCTGGCTCTATCTCGCGCCCCCGGGCCCGGAATATGGCTTCAGCCCCTTCGTCCCGCTGGACAAGGGTGGCTGGTGGATCCTCGCCGGCTTCAGCCTGACGGTCTCGATCCTGATGTGGTGGGTGCGCACCTATAACCGCGCCAAGGCGCTGGGCATGGGGATGCATATCCCCTGGGCCTTCGCTTCGGCCATCTGGCTCTACCTGGTGCTGGGCTTCATCCGCCCGATGGCGATGGGCAGCTGGTCTGAAGCGGTTCCGTTCGGCATCTTCCCGCACCTCGACTGGACGGCAGCGTTCTCGATCCGCTACGGCAACCTCTTCTACAACCCCTTCCACGCGCTCTCGATCGCGTTCCTGTATGGCTCGACCCTGTTGTTCGCCATGCATGGCGCGACCATCCTTGCCGTGGGTCGTTATGGCGGTGAGCGCGAGATCGAGCAGATCACCGATCGCGGCACCGCATCCGAGCGTGCGGCGCTGTTCTGGCGCTGGACCATGGGCTTCAACGCCACCATGGAATCCATCCATCGCTGGGCCTGGTGG
>DLGU01000211.1:11161-21356 GCA_002482865.1 Porphyrobacter sp. UBA7686 | reverse complement strand
GATCTCGTCCACGAACAGCAGCGTCTTGCGGCCTGCACCGGCCATTTTCTCGGCCTCGGCAAAGGCCTTCTTCAAATCCGCCACGCCCGAGAACACCGCGCTGATCGCGACATAGCGCATCCCCACCGCGTCAGCGAGCAGACGGGCGATGCTGGTCTTACCGGTGCCGGGCGGCCCCCACAGGATCATGCTGGCGAGTTTGCCCGCCGCCACCATCCGCCCGATCGCGCCATCTGGGCCGGTCAGGTGCTCCTGCCCCACCACCTCGGCGAGGGATTGCGGGCGCAACCGGTCAGCCAGCGGCGCGTCACCTGCGGGCGCGCCGGATGGGGGCGGGGATGCATCTTGTCCGAACAGATCAGTCATTCATCGGGCGTGATAGGCCTGTCGGCGGAAAAGTGAAATCTCCGCAGGGACACTCCTTGCAAAGATAGGTCTAAGATATATCTTGGATACATCGAAACGCACAAAGGAGCGTGACATGACGTGGAACAAATATGGTCGCGGGAATGGCTGGGACAAGCTCGGCGAAGCAATCGCGATGATGGCGATGAGCGGCAATGCCAACATGGGCGGCCCGGCCTTCAAGGCGCGCTGGCGCTGGGACAGCGAGAACGAGGGCGACCGTGACGGCGAAGGCGAAGAGCGCGGCCGCCGTCAGCGCCGCGGGCGGATGTTCGGCACCGGCGAATTGCGGCTCGCGCTGCTGGCGCTGATCGCGGAAAACCCCTCGCACGGCTATGAACTGATCAAGGGCATCGAAGAGATGACCGGCGGCGCCTATGCGCCGAGCCCGGGCGCGGTCTATCCGACGCTGCAACTGCTCGAAGATGAAGGCGCTATTGCCGAGGCCGACGCCGAAGGCTCGAAAAAGCCTTACGCGGTCACCCCGCAGGGAGAGGCCGAGCTGGAAGAACGCAAGGTTGAAGTCGCCGAACTGCTGCGCCGCCTGGGCCGTCACGGGGAGCGAACCAGCACGGTCCGCTCGCATGATGTGTTCCGCGCAATGGGCAACCTCGGCTCGGTGCTCAAGAACCGCGCCAAGGCGGGCAAGCTTGACGAGGCGACCATCAACGAGATCGTCGACATGATCGACGAGATGGCCAAGCGCATCGAACGCTTGTGAGCTTGCGTAGCCGCGATTGCGATTAATGTAAGTTAGGAATACACTCTCCCCCGACCGGGTCGCGCCGGACGGGGGAGGGGCACCCATGAACAATACGACACTCGGCGCGGCCGAGGTGCCGTGGCATCTGTGGTTGATTGGCGGATTGTCGCTGCTGTTCAATGCCATGGGTGTGATCAGCTACACCATGACCAAACTCGATATGCTCGCCGAAGCTGGCATGACGGCGGATCAGATCGCCTTCATGAACGCCTATCCCGCTTGGGCCAGCGCTTTCTGGGCGCTCGGCGTGTGGGGGGCGTTTGCTGGATCGGTGCTTTTACTGATGCGGTCGCGTTACGCGGTCCCCGCAATGGTGGTGGCAACCATCGGGCTCGTCGGCACGACAGTTTACAACTACGGTCTGATTGAGGTGCCCGCTGCGATGGAAGCGCCTGCGCTCGACATCGCGATCTGGGCGGTGACGCTCTCGCTGCTGCTCTATGTGCGCAGGATGGCGGCTGCCGGAGTGCTCAAGTAACCCCGCGCGATATCAGGCGGCCCGCGCCGCCTGTGCTGTGCGGCGTTCCTCGACCAGCCGGACATAGGTGTCGGCGACGACCTGATTGATCGCCTCCCAGCTATATTCGCAGGCCCGCGTCTCACCCGCCGCACCGTGCGCGATACGCAGTGCCGGGTCGGTGCAATAGGGCGCAAGGGCAGCGGCAAAGGCGGCGGCATCGCCGTCCTTGGCACCTGACGGCGCGACAAGGCGGCCGGTGATGCCATCGGCGACCAGACTGGCGCTGCCGGTGGCCCCGGCGGCAACCACGGGTAGCCCGCTCGCCATTGCTTCGAGCGTCACATTGCCGAAAGTCTCGGTGACGCTGGGGTTGAAGAACACATCCCCGCTGGCGAGCGCCTGTCCCAAAGCCTCACCGGTCTTGAACCCGGCAAAGATCCCACCGGGCAGGTTCGCTTCGAACCAGCCGCGTGCCGGTCCATCGCCGATCACCAGAACCTTGTGCGGCGCACCCGCGGCGCGCAGGCGCACGATGGTTTCGGCGAAGACATCAAGGCCCTTTTCCATCACCAGCCGCCCGAGGAACACGATGGCCACATCATCATCGGCCAACCCCAGGCTGCGGCGCCACTCGGGATCGCGGCGCGCGGAGGAGAAGATCGTGCGGTCCACGCCCCGGCTCCACAGCCCGATGCGGGTGTGCATCCCCATTGCCAGCAATTCGTCGATCATCGACTGCGAGGGCGCCACCAGCGCATCGCAGCGATGGTAAAACCTGCGCAGGCCCTTGACGATCAACGGTTCGAGGAAGGCCATGTTGTAATAGCGCGGATAGGTCTCGAACCGAGTGTGGACGCTGGCCAGCACCGGAATGCCATGCGCGCGCGCCCAGCGGAGCGCATTATGCGCGGCGGGATCGGGCGAGGACAGGTGGACGATGTTCGGCCCGAACTCGGCAAGGTCACGCTTCACCTCAGCGCCCAGATGGGTCGGCATCCGGTATTCGCCGCGCCCCTTCACCGGCATCGGCACATTGGGCAGGCCGACCAGATCACCCGTCGCCGGGAAATCAGGATTGGCGACCTTGGGCGAATAGACGCGCACCTTCGCGCCCTTGGCCAGCAACGAGCCTACCAGGCGGTTCAACGCCTGATTCGCCCCGTCGCGGGTGTAGTTGTAGTTGCCACTGAACAGGGCAATGCGAAGATCGGAAATGTCCATGGAACAGGCTGATTAGTAACATTTGCAGCGCTTGGCGAGGGGCTATCCCCGCGGCCATGCCCGCGGCCGATGATTCATTCATTGACTTGTCACAGCCCGCCTCTAAAGCCGCCCACGGGCCACGCGGTCCCAACGCCGCGCGAGCTCTCTGCAAGGAGAGAATACATGACTGAGTATGCACGCGGGCTCGCACACGAGCCGACGCTTAAGCCTGAACGCCCCTTCTTTTCTTCGGGCCCCACGGCGAAATTCCCCGGCTGGTCGCTGGACACCCTCAAAACCGAAGTTCTCGGCCGCTCGCACCGTTCGGCGCTGGGCAAGGCGCGTCTCAAGTACGCGATTGACCTATCGCGCGAACTGCTCGGCATCCCCGATGATTATCTGATCGGTATCATGCCCGCGTCTGACACCGGCGCGATTGAAGCTGCGATGTGGGCGATGCTCGATCCTGCGCGCCCGGTCACAGTCGCCGCGTGGGAAAGCTTCGGCAACATCTGGATCCAGGACGCGGTGAAGCAGCTTAAGCTGCCCAACTTGCAAGTCCTCACCGCCGATTACGGTGAGATCCCCGATCTCACCACCATCCCGCAGCGCAATGACGTGGTGTTCACCTGGAACGGCACGACCTCGGGCGCAATGATCCCGAACACCGACTGGTTGGAGCCGGGCCGCGAGGGCATCACCATCAACGACGCCACCAGCGCCATCTTCGCGCAGGAAATGGACTGGTCGAAGCTCGATGCCACCACCTATTCGTGGCAGAAGGTGATGGGCAGCGAAGCGCAGCATGGGATGCTGATCCTCAGCCCCAAGGCGGTTGCGCGCATCGAAAGCTACGATCCGCCGTGGCCGATGCCCAAGCTGTTCCGCATGAAGAAGGGCAACAAGATCAATCTCGGCATCTTCGCCGGTGAAACGATCAACACCCCTTCGATGCTGGCGACCGAAGATTACATCGCGGCGCTGGAATGGGCCAAGAGCATCGGCGGGCGCAAGGCGCTGGTCGAGCGGGCCAATGCCAACGCCAAGATCGTCAAGGACTGGATCGAGGCCACCCCGTGGCTGCGCAACATGGCGTCCGATCCGGCGCAGCAGACCAACACTGGCGTCTGCATGGTGTTCCAGGGCGAATGGTACGATGCGCTGTCGGATGACGACAAGGCGGGCGTGCCCAAGAAGATCGTCAAGCTGCTCGAAGAACGCAATGTCGGCTTCGACTTCAACGGCTACCGCGACGCGCCGCCGTCCTTGCGCATCTGGTGCGGCTCGACCGTCGAGCAGGAGGACCTGAAGCGCCTGCTGCCGTGGATCGAATGGGCCTACGATAAGGTCAAGAACGGCTGATCCAGCCATGCCTGTGCGCCCCCGCGAAGGCGGGGGCCTCATGCCTCCACGCACTTACATCACTGCCTGAGGTCCCCGCCTGCGCGGGGACTCGCGGATGCCAAGGAATTCCCCATGACCCGTCCCAAAGTTCTCATTTCCGACAAGATGGACCCCAACGCCGCGCGCATTTTCGAAGAGCGCGGATGCGATGTCGATGTCATCACCGGCGAAACGCCCGAGCAATTGATCGCGCGCATTGGCGAATATGATGGCCTCGCCATTCGCTCCTCGACCAAGGTGACCAAGGCGATCCTTGATGCCGCGACCAATCTCAAGGTCATCGGCCGCGCCGGGATCGGCGTCGATAACGTCGACATCCCCTACGCCTCGTCGAAGGGCGTGGTGGTGATGAATACCCCGTTCGGCAACTCGATCACCACCGCCGAACACGCCATCGCCCTGATGTTCGCGCTCGCCCGGCAGATCCCGGAAGCGAACGCGCAGACGCAGGCGGGCAAGTGGCCCAAGAGCGGGTTTATGGGCGTGGAGCTCACCGCCAAGACGCTTGGCCTGATCGGTGCGGGCAATATCGGCTCGATCGTCGCCACCCGTGCGCTCGGCCTCAAGATGAAGGTGATCGCCTATGATCCCTTCCTGACCGAGGAACGCGCCGTGGAAATGGGTGTCGAGAAGGTCGATCTCGACACGCTCCTGAGCCGCGCCGATTTTGTCACGCTGCACACGCCGCTGACCGAGGAAACCCGCAACATCCTCAGCCGCGAACGGCTTGAGAATGCCAAGAAGGGCATCCGCATCATCAACTGCGCGCGCGGCGGGTTGATCGACGAAGCGGCATTGAAGGACTGCCTCGAAAGCGGTCAGGTGGCTGGCGCAGCATTGGACGTGTTCGAAACCGAGCCGCCCGCAGCCGATCACCCGCTGTTCGGTGCGCCCAACTTCATCTGCACCCCGCACCTTGGCGCGTCGACCACCGAAGCGCAGGTCAATGTCGCGCTGCAAGTGGCCGAGCAGCTGGCCGATTACCTCGTCAATGGCGGCGTCACCAATGCGCTCAACGTGCCGTCGCTGAGCGCCGAGGAAGCGCCCAAGCTGCGCCCCTATATGTCGCTGGCGGAAAAGCTCGGCAGCCTTGTCGGCCAACTGGCGCACGGCAACCTGACCCACATCAGCATCGAGCGTGAAGGCGCAGCGGCTGATCTCAACGGGAAGCCGATCACCGCCGCCGTCCTGTCGGGCTTCATGCGCCGCTATTCGGACACGGTAAACATGGTGAATGCGCCGTTCCTCGCCAAGGAGCGCGGGCTTGATGTGAGCGAGATCCGCCACGACCGCGACGGTGCGTTCAACACGCTGGTCCGCGTGACGGTGGAAACCGCCCAGGGCCCGCGCTCGGTCGCAGGCACGCTGTTCGGGACGGAATCGCCCCGGCTGGTCGAAATCTTCGGCATCGGGATCGAGGCGGAATTGTCGGGCCACATGCTCTACATCGTCAACGACGACAAGCCGGGCTTCATCGGCCGCATCGGCACGCTGCTGGGCGCGCGCGGGATCAACATCGGCACCTTCAACCTCGGCCGCCGCGAAGCGGGCGGGGAAGCGGTGCTGCTCTTGAGCCTCGACGAAGCCCTGACCCCTGACGTGATCGCCGAGGCCGAAAAGGTCGAAGGCGTGAAGCTGGTCAAGGCTTTGGCGTTTTAAGGAACGCTTGCAAATCATCGTCACCCCGGCGAAGGCCGGGGCCCAGAGGTGAGGGTCGGGACTGGGTCCCGGCCTTCGCCGGGATGACGAGCTATTGCATATGACCCAACCCAACGACCTCCTCCCCGCCGATTTGCTTCCAGAGGGCCTCGAAGACCGCCTGCCGCTCGAAGCGGCGCGGATCACGGCGATGATGCGCGCCTGCCTCGATGTGCTGGACGCGCACGGCTATGACCGGGTGCGCCCGCCGCTGCTCGAATTCGAAGCCTCGCTCGCGGGCCGCATGGCCGGGGCCGTCGCGGGCGAGGCGCGGGCGATGTTCCGCTTTGTCGATCCAGCGAGTCTGCGCACCCTTGCGCTGCGCTCGGACATGACCCCGCAAGTCGGACGGATTGCCGCCACCAGCCTCAAGACCGCCGCGCGCCCGCTGCGCCTCGCCTATTGCGGCGACACCGTAGTGATCAAGGCGAGCCAGCTCGATCCCGCGCGCGAGCGCCTGCAATTGGGCGCTGAACTGATCGGCGCAGATTCGGTCGCGGCAGCCAGCGAGGCGGTGATGCTCGCGATTGAGGCGCTGACCGCAGCGGGGCTGACGGGCATCTCGGTCGATTTCACGCTCCCCGATCTGGTCGACACGCTGAGCGCCAAGGCCTTCCCGTTGGACGCTGACAAGATCGAAGCCGTGCGGCGCGAACTCGACACCAAGGATGCAGGCGGATTGAAGGCGGCGGGCGGCGCGGCCTATCTGCCGCTGCTCTATGCCACTGGGCCGTTCGCCGCCGCGCTCGCCGCGCTCCGCGATGTCGATGCGGGCGGGGCGCTGAAATCGCGGCTGGACGGGCTGGAGGCGATCGCTGCGCACATCGGCGATGCGGCCCGCATCACGCTCGACCCGACCGAACGCCACGGGTTCGAATATCAATCCTGGTTCGGTTTCACCCTTTATGCCGAGGGCCTGCGCCGCGCAGCAGGGCGGGGCGGCACCTACCGCATTGCAGGCAGCGACGAGCCGGCAACGGGCTTTACACTTTATCTTGATCGCTTGGCCGACGCAGCCCCTCAGCCCGAGGCGGCGCGCACCTGCTACCTCCCGCTCGGCCATGACCGCGCGGCGGCGGCAAAGCTGCGGGCAGAAGGCTGGCGCACGCGGGCGCAGCTGGCCGAAGGCGAGGACGCAAGCGCACTGGGCTGCGGCTACATCCTCACAGTCAGTGGCCCCGCCGAACTGGAGCAGCCCCGATGACCGATGCGCCCAAGGCCATCACGCTCGAAAACGATCCGCTCGCGGCCTATTGCTTTTCGCCCGCGTGGCAGGTCGGCGGTCTGCTGTTCCTTTCCGGGCAGGCAAGCATCGGCACGGATGGCAGCATTGTGGGCGTGGGCGATTTTGACGCGCAGCTGGCGCAGACCTTCGCCAATATCGAACGCGTGCTGGCGGCGGGTGGGAGCGATCTGTCCAAGGCGGTCAAGGTCACGATTTACCTGACTGACATGGCGAACTTCCCGAAGATCGTGGAGGCTAGGCAGCGCTGGTTCACGCCGCCCTATCCGGCAGATACGACGGTGGAGGTGAAGGGGCTGGCGCTGCCCGAACTCATGGTCGAGATCGACGTCATCGCGAGCTTATGAAGACTACCCCGTCCCGGGCCTGACCCGGGACCCAGCTGCCTCATCAAGCGGGGCAGGAAAGCGGGGTCCCGGATCAGGTCCGGGACGGGGATAGGTTCTTATCCCAGCACCTTCTTCAGCCACGCATCCATCACCGGGGTGGCCGGATAGTCCGGCTCGCCCAGCTTGCGGTTGATCTCCATGTGACCGCGCAGGCCTTCGCCGGGGAAGCTACCGACCTCGACCGCCGTGCCCGCGCGCTGTAGCGCGTCGGCGAGGGCCTTGTTCTGCGCTACCCCGTCCGCGCGCTGGACGTGGATCAGCAGGAAAGCGGGCGCATTGGGCGCGGATGCGTGGGCGGTGGGGGAGAGTGCTCGCTGGCGCGCGGGATCGGTGCCGAATGCCTCCTTGTACGTGCCAGCCATGAACCGCCCGGCCTGCGCGAGCTGCTTCTCCACATCATAGGCCGCCCCGTCATTGGGCATCACCCCGTCGAGGTCGGCGAAGCTGAGGCCGACAGCGCGCAGATAGCGCTCGTCCGTTCCCACGAGCGCCACCAGATGCGCGCCCGCGCTATGGCCGGTCAATACCACGCGGCTGCGATCAATGCCGAGCGCGTCCGCGCGCTTCATCAGATAGGCGAGCGCGGCCGCGACATCCGCCGCCTGCTGCTCAACCGTGGCAGCCGGGACCAGCCGGTAATCGATCGAGGCAAAGGCATAGCCCTGCGCCAGCATATGCCCCGGCAGCGCACGGCCCACGGCGTTGCTCTTGGACCCGCGCTTCCACCCGCCGCCATGGACGAACAGAACCAGCGGCGCGGGCTTGGCGCCTTCGGGCACCCACAGGTCGAGCCCCTGAAGCGCATCGCTGCCATAGGCCAGCGTCTGCGGAGCGGGCGTCAGAGCCGCCGCACCGCCACCGCGCTTACCCTGCTCACCGCCGCGCGCCTCCATCCGCGCGCGCAGCTCTGACTGGCAGCCGTCCGACAGCTCGGCATATTTTTCGCGCATACAGGCGCGCATCTGGCTGCGATCACTGCCGCACAGTGTGACGATCTCGGTGCGGCATTCGCCCGCGATGCGCTCGCCCTCTCCGCGCCGCTGCTGGGCGAGGATCGGGCTGGCTAGCACCGCAAGCGCTCCGGCGGCGATCAGGGCTTTGGCTGGGGTGTTCATGGGCAATATCCTTGTGAATTGTCTGCCGCTCAACGACGCCGCCCGCAAAACCCTTCGCGTCCGGCCCCGACCCTTGCCACTCCCGCCCCAAACGCCTAGGCCCCGCGCGGCTTTTCTCGCCACCAGTTTACAAGGATACACATGGCCAACGTCACCGTGATCGGCGCCCAGTGGGGCGATGAGGGCAAGGGCAAGATCGTCGACTGGCTCGCCAGCCGCGCCGATGTGGTCGTGCGTTTTCAGGGCGGGCACAATGCCGGCCATACGCTGGTGATCGACGGCAAGACCTACAAGCTCTCGCTGCTGCCCTCGGGTATTGTCTCGGGCACGCTGTCGGTGATCGGCAACGGCGTGGTGCTGGATCCTTGGGCCTTGCGGGACGAGGTCGCTAAGGTCGAAGGGCAGGGCGTTTCGATCACGGACGAGAACCTCGCGATTGCGGACAATTGCCCGCTGATCCTCCCGCTCCACCGCGATCTGGACGGCCTGCGCGAAACCGCGGCGGGCAAGGGCAAGATCGGCACCACCGGGCGCGGGATTGGCCCGGCTTACGAGGACAAGGTCGGCCGCCGCGCGATCCGCGTGTGCGATCTGGCGCATCTCGAAAGCCTTGAGCCGCAGCTTGACCGCCTCTGCGCGCATCACGATGCGCTGCGGGCGGGCTTCGGTCAGCCCCCGGTGGACCGCGCCGCGCTGCTCGAAGAACTGCGCGAGATCGCGCCCTTCGTGCTGCGGTTCGCCCAGCCGGTGTGGAAGCGCCTGAAGAAGGTGCGCCGCGCGGGCGCCAAGATCCTGTTCGAAGGCGCGCAGGGCGTGCTGCTCGATGTCGATCACGGCACCTATCCCTTCGTCACCTCGTCCAACACAGTCAGCGGGACGGCAGCGTCAGGCTCCGGCCTTGGCCCCAATTCGACCGGCTTCGTGCTCGGCATCGTCAAGGCCTACACCACCCGCGTCGGCTCCGGTCCTTTCCCGACCGAGCTGGAGGACGACATCGGCCAGCGGCTGGGCGAACGCGGCCATGAATTCGGCACCGTCACCGGCCGCAAGCGCCGCGTCGGCTGGTTCGATGCGGTGCTGGTGCGCCAGTCCTGCGCGATCAGCGGCGTGACCGGCATCGCGCTCACCAAGATCGACGTGCTCGACGGGCTGGACCGGGTCAGCATCTGCACCGGCTACCGTCTGCATGGGAAAGTCTACGACTACCTCCCCAGCCACGCCGCCGATCAGGCCGCGTGCGAGCCGATCTACGAAGATATGCCCGGCTGGCATGAAAGCACGGCAGGCGCACGCAGCTACGCCGATCTGCCTGCCAATGCGATCAAGTACATCCAGCGCATCCAGGAACTGATCGAATGCCCGGTCGCGCTGGTCTCGACCTCGCCGGAACGCGACGACACGATCCTGATGCGCGATCCCTTCGTCGACTAGGCCGTTTGTGGATTGATAGCAGGGGCGGGGCAGGGTTATCCTTCCGGGGATGAACCGCCTCGCGCTCCTGCCCCTCCTCGCGCT
>DLGU01000211.1:5866-11110 GCA_002482865.1 Porphyrobacter sp. UBA7686 | reverse complement strand
GAGGCGGCGCGGATCGTGCCGGAGCGGCGCTTCTCCACCGTCGATTACCTCATCGTCGACAAGTCCGAACGGCTGATGATCGCCTATGCGGGCGGTCAGCCGGTCAAGGCATGGCGCGGCCTGCAATTCGGCGACGCGCCGTCGGGGCACAAGCAGTTTGAAGGCGACGAACGCACGCCCGAGGGCCGCTATGTGATCGAAGGCCGCAATCCCGGCAGCGCCTATCACCTGAGCCTTAAAGTCTCGTACCCCAACGCCGAGGACCGCGCCTTTGCGAGAGCATATGGCCGTTCGCCCGGCGGTGACATCTTCCTCCACGGCCAACCCAATGCCCTGCCGATGGGCCGGATGCCGGGCGACTGGACCGATGGCTGCATCGCCTTTTCCAATGATGAAATCGAGGAACTGTGGCGGATCGTTCCCGATGGCACGGTGATCGAAATCAGGCCTTGAATTGTGGCGCGGCCAGCCTGACCCTAATACGTAGATTTACTTGACCTAATTCGTTTTTGTTCTACACACGTTCCAACATTGTTGGAGTCGCTCTGATGTTGAACGATGCTGCCAATCTGGCCGATTTTGCCTACGACATGGCTGACGACGGTTCGGGCCTGCCCGCCCGCGTGGCCATCTTTGCCGAGGATGAAGGCTTGCGCCGCCAGATCGGAGCGGACCTTGGCGGGGCAGGGTTTCGCAGCATTGATGGCGGGTCGCTGCGGTCGCTGCTCGAAGGGCCAATTGCCCTGCTGGGCGATGTGGTGGTGGTCGATTGCTCGATGGTCGGCTCGCGCGGGATCGACGGGATGATGCTGGCGGGCCTTGCGCGGCTCGATATGCGGGTGTCGCGGTCCGGGGCCAAGCTGATCGTGGCGACCACGCTCGAAGGGCTCGATGATGTCTTTGCGGTGCTCGATCAGTCCAATCCGCTCATCCTGATTTCGCCCAGCCGCGCCGAACGATTGATCGCGGTGGGGCGGGTGATGGGTGAAGCGGGCGCGGCGCGCTTGCGTGAAATGGGTGAGGAAGACCGCGTGGCCTTGCTCCGTCTGTCGCAGCAGGTCGAAGCGATTGCCCATTCGCTCGACCGGCTGAGCCACGGTGCCGCAGTGTTCGCGCCGAAGCTGGGCGAGCACAAGCGGGATTATCACGCGCCCGAGGCTGGTTTGGTGAGCGGTTTTGGCATGGCGCAGCCCCCGCTGCCTGATCCGCAGATGGTGCGACAGATGATCGCCAACCGTCAGGCACGCGCGCGGTTCTTCGATCCGGCGCTATTTGGCGATCCGGCGTGGGACATGCTGCTCGATCTGACCGCCGCGCATGGCGAAGGCGCGCAGGTTTCGGTCACTTCGCTGTGCATTGCGGCAGGCGTCCCGGCGACGACGGCGCTGCGCTGGCTGACCCAGATGGTTGAAAGCGGGATCTTCCAGCGCGTGCCCGATCCGGCGGATCGCCGCCGCGCCTTTATTGCGATGAGTGACAAGGCAATCGCGGCGATGTCCGCCTATTTTGCCAGCCTGCGCGCGCCAGTGTTGCAGGCGGCCTAGACGTCCGTTTGGGTTGCGGCAGGCCGCCACCGCAGGATCAAGGTAAGGCCCGGCCCGTTGGCGCTGTGTTCGTGCACTGGCTCGCGCGCCGCATCGGCTCGGGCACGGGCCAGAATGGCGGACGGAACCGCGCCGTCGATCAGCAGGACATCCGCCTCACCCAGCAGGCGGGCTTGCCTCAGGGTCAGGTCTTCGGGGTCTGCGCTGGTGAGGGTAACGTCGAAGATCGCGCCGGACGCGGGAAGGACCGTGCCCTCCACCCATTCATCAACCTTCTGAAAAGCCGCAGGATCAAACGGATCAAGCGCGCCGCCCTCACGCAGCGCCGCATCCACCGCGCGCCGCCGGTCGGGGCCCTCGGGAAACTTCAGCCGCAGCGCAGGCCGTGCTGCCTCCAGGGCCTTGGCGAGCAGGCCCAGGGTCTCAGGCAGCACCCGCTCCAGCCGCAGCCGCACATGCTTTGCCAGCCCTGCCGACGCACCGCCGGTGCCAATTGCCACCAGCAGCGGATCGCGGTCGAGGATCGAAGGCGTGGTAAAGTCGCACAGTTCCGGCCGGTCGACGACATTGACCAGCATTCCGGCACAGCGCGCATTGATCGCCGCCACTTCGCAGGCGCGGGCATCGTCATAGGCGATGAAGGCGATCCGCACCCCTTCATCCACCGCGCGGGCGAGGTCATCAACGATCACGCCCCCCGCGCGTTCGACCAGCCGCCGCTTGGGCTCCGCCGCGGGGCCATCGCCCAGCACCAACACGCTCTGCCCAGCGATCTGGTGAAACAGCGGCAGGCTGGCGATCTGGCTCATCGCTGGCTCAGGCGAGCCATTCGGGCACGCGCTCGGCATCCATGATCGCGCCTGCCTCAATCCGGTCGGCGACCACGGCGAACTTGTCGCCATCGACCAGCACCTCGGCCACAAACCCACGCGAGTTGTAGGACGAAGCCATCGTCGCGCCGTAAGCCCCTGCGGTGCGGAACACAGCGAGGTCGCCCGCTTCCAACCTGTCGCAGTCCCGGCCCATCGCGAAAGTGTCCCCCGTCTCGCAGATCGGGCCGACGATATTGGCGGTCATCTGCGCGCCGGTCGGCTCGACCGCTTCAAAGTGGTGATAGGCGCCGTAGAGCGCCGGGCGCGCCAGATCGTTCATCGCCGCATCGACGATCACGAAGGGATCGTTGATCCCGCGCTTCACCCGCACCACGCGGGTCAGCAGCACGCCCGCATTCCCCGCGATCACCCGGCCGGGCTCGAAGATCAGTGTCACACCCCAATCGCGCGTCACCCGCGCCACCATCGCGCCATATTCCGACGGAGGCGGGAGCACTTCGCCCACCCGGTATGGAACGCCGAGCCCGCCGCCCAGATCGACGTGGGTTATGACATGGCCCGCACCGCGCAGCGCCTGCACCAGCGCGCCGAGCTTTTCGAAGGCTGTTTCCAGCGGTGCGAGATCAGCGAGCTGGCTGCCGATATGCACCGCCACGCCGCGCAATTTCACTCCCGGGAGGCCCGCGAGCGCGCCGAAAATCTGACCCGCCTCGCTGATCGGCACGCCGAACTTGTTGTCGGCCTTCCCGGTCGAGATCTTGTCATGCGTCCCTGCATCGACATCGGGGTTGATCCGCAGCGTGCACTGCGCGGTCATGCCCTTCGCAGCGGCGATCGCGGCGAGTTCGATGCCCTCTTCCTCGCTCTCGATGTTGAACTGGCCGATCCCGGCGTCGAGCGCCGCGACCATTTCGGCGGCGGTCTTGCCCACGCCCGAGAACACGATCATTTCGGGCGCGATCCCTGCCGCCAGCGCGCGGCGCATTTCGCCTACAGAGACCACATCCGCGCCCATGCCCTGCTTGCCCAGCACCTTGAGCACAGCGAGGTTGGGGTTCGATTTCACCGCGAAGGCGATCAGCTTGTCCGGCACATCCGCCAGCGCCTCGCGGAACACCCGCGCGTGGCGTTCCAGCGTGGCGCGCGAATAGACATAGACCGGCGTGCCGACCGTCTCGGCGATCAGTGGCAGCGGCACATCTTCGGCGTGCATCACGCCGTCACGATAGGCAAAATGGTCCATGGTCTTCGCTTCTATTCAGGCGGCAGATCGAAGGGATCGTCCTCGCGCTCCTCCGAGCGGCGGCGCAATTCGACCGAGCGTTCGGGCGCGGCAAGGGCATCGCGGCGGAGCAGTTCCTGCGCGGTCGGCTTGTCGGGCGCGCCATAGGGCGCATCGGGCAGGGTCGCGCCTTCGGGCGGGGTCAGCGGCGAGACGGTGCCACAGGCCGAAAGCAGGCCCGCAAGGCCCAATATGGCAAGCTTGCGCATCATTCCTCCATACCCAGCGCAGCGCGCGCACGGGCGACCTGCAAACGGACCTGATCGGGCGCGGTTCCGCCATAGGACGCGCGCGCCGCGACCGAGGCATCGACCGACAGCGCAGCATAGACGCTTTCGTCGATCCGCGCATCAATCGCCTTGAGGTCATCAAGCGGCAAGGCGTCGAGCGCAATTCCGCGCTGTTCGGCCAGCTTCACGGCCGCCCCGGTGATGTGATGCGCCTCGCGGAACGGAATGCCGCGCGCCCGCACCAGCCAGTCAGCCAGATCGGTCGCGGTGGCATAGCCCAATTCGGCGGCGGCGCGCATCCGGACAGTGTTGAAGGTGGCGCCCGCGATCATTCCGGTCATCGCCGCGATGCTCAGTGCCATCAGGCTGGCAGCTTCGAACACCGGCGGCTTGTCGTCCTGCATGTCCTTGGAATAGGCGAGCGGCAGGCCCTTCATGGTGATCATCAGGCTGGTGAGTGCCCCGATTACCCGCCCGCTATGCCCGCGCACCAGTTCGGCGGCATCGGGGTTCTTTTTCTGCGGCATGATCGACGAGCCGGTCGAGAGGCTGTCGGGCAGGCGGATAAAGCCGAAGGGTTGGCTCGCCCACAGGATCAGCTCTTCGGCGAGGCGCGAGAGGTGCAGGGCAGTGGAGGAACAGCACCACAGGAAATCGAGCGCGAAATCGCGGTCGGACACGGCGTCCAATGAGTTGGCGGTCGGCCGGTCAAATCCGAGCGCTGCGGCCGTTGCCTCGCGGTCGATCGGGAAACCGGTGCCGGCCAGCGCCGCAGAGCCGAGCGGGCATTCGTTCATCCGCACCCGCGCATCGGCCAGCCGCGCCCGGTCACGCCGGACCATCTCGAAATAGGCCATCAGATGGTGGCCGAGGGTGACCGGCTGCGCGGTTTGCAAATGGGTGAAGCCGGGTATGATGCTGTCCGCGTGCTCCCCCGCGCGGGTGACGAGCGCGCGCTGGAGTGCGGCCAGCCCTTCGTCCATCTGCGCGGCGGCGTCGCGCACCCAGAGGCGGAAATCGGTCGCCACCTGGTCATTGCGGCTGCGCGCGGTGTGCAGGCGTCCGGCAACCGGGCCGATCAACTCAGCCAGCCGCGCTTCGGTGGTCATGTGGATGTCTTCGCGGTCCCAATCCACGGGCACGCCATTGGCTTCATACTCGGCGGCAACCGCGTCGAGGCCATTGGCGATCACCAGCGCATCGTCGGCGGCGATAATGCCCGCTGCGCCCAGCATCGCCACATGCGCTTTGCTGGCAGCGATATCCTGCCGCCACAGCGCCTTGTCGAACGGGATCGAGGCATTGATTTCACGCATGATCGCGCTAGGGCCGTCCGCGAAGCGTCCGCCCCACAT
>DLGU01000211.1:3996-5824 GCA_002482865.1 Porphyrobacter sp. UBA7686 | reverse complement strand
TCGCTCATTCTGGCACTACCGCTCCTGCTGCTGGCGGGATGCGATAGGGCTGCCGAGGCCCCGGCGCAACCGGTTGCGCAGGGCGAAGCGGCCAAGTCTCCGACAGGTCTGATGACGCGCCAGTTCGCCGGCACACCCATCCCGGTGATTACGGTCGCCGATCCGGCGGGCAAGAGCCTTGATCTGGGCGCGCAGGACGGGCCTGTGCTGCTCAACCTGTGGGCGACCTGGTGCGCACCCTGCGTCAAGGAAATGCCGCAGCTTGATGCGCTGGCGGCGGAGTTGGATGGCGAGGTGCGCGTGATCACCGTCAGCCAGGACTTACGCGGGGCCGAGGTGGTGACGCCATTCTTCGCGCGCGCCGGGCTGAAGCAGCTCGAACCATGGCTCGATCCCGAAACCGCGCTGTCGGCGCAGTTCACCCCGGAAGGCGCGCTGCCGCTGACGATCCTGTTTGACGCCAGTGGCAAGGAAGTGCTGCGGGTGGCGGGCGGCTACGAGTGGGACAGCCCCGAGGCGGCGGCGCTGATTCGCGAGAGCCTCGCCGCGAAGTAGGTCAGGCGCTCAACCGCTGCGCGATGGCCTGACCCATGCGCAGGGGATCGCCGGGCTTGAGGCTTTCGAGCCACTCTACCCGCCCCGGCTCGAACAACAGCACCACGGTCGAGCCCAGGTAGAAGCGGCCCATCTCGTCCCCGGCGGCGAATTCATGCGTCTTGCCCGCGAAGTCCTCGTGCACTGGCGCCGAGGCATGGGTGCGGAAGGTGTTCGGCCACACAGTGTCGATCCCGGCGACGATCATCGCGCCGACCATGACGCTGGCGAAATGCCCGTCCGGGCCGTCGAACCGGCACGACAGCCGCTCGTTCCGCGCGAACAGGCGGTCTACCCCGGCTGCGGTTGCGACATTGACCGAGTAGAGGTCGCCCGGAATGTAGCTGGTCGCCTGCAAGGTCCCGGCGGCGGGCATATGGACGCGGTGGTAATCCTTGGGGCTGAGGTAAATGGTCATGAACCGCCCGCCCTCGAACCGTGCGGCCTCTGCGGCGGAGCAGCCGAGGATCTCCGCGACCGAGTAATCGCGTCCCTTGGCCTGAATGATCCGCCCGCCGCTGATCGGGCCAAGCTGGCTGACCGCACCATCGGCGGGTGAGAGGATAAACGCCCCGCTGTCGGCCAGCGGACGGGCGCCGGGTTTCAGCTCGCGGGTGAAGAAGTCATTGAAGCTCGCAAACTGCCCGATCCCGCGCGCCGCTTCGCTGAGGTCGACGCCGTAGGCCGCGACAAAGCGGCGGATCAGCCGGTCCCGCAGCCACGGCGTCTCGCTCGCGGCAAGGCTCCCGGCGAAGCGGGACAGCGCGTGTTGCGGCAGGATATGCTGGAGCGCGATGAAGGCAGAGGACATAGCCCCGCGCTACCGGCCTGCGGCGGACGGCGCAAGCGATGCGGGCTAGAGCGTGGCGGTTTGCCCGCCATCGACCTTGATCGCGCAGCCAGTGATGAAGCTGGCGCGCGGGGAGGCGAGGAAGGCCGCCATGTCGCCGAACTCCTCGGGTCGCCCCAGCCGCCCGGCCGGGATCGCCGCGATTGAGCGGGCGGTGATCTGCTCATGCGTCATCCCGCTGCCCGCCGCCATCGCGCCGTGGAGGCTGGTGAGCCGGTCGGTGGCGATCTGGCCGGGGAGCAGCAGGTTAACCGTCACACCGTCCGCCGCGACTTCGGTGGCGAGCGTCTTGCACCACGACGCCAGCATCGCCCTGACCGCATTGGACAGCACGAGGCCGGGGATCGGGGTGATCAGGCTGGTCGAGGCGACCGCGAGAATCCG
>DLGU01000211.1:1083-3917 GCA_002482865.1 Porphyrobacter sp. UBA7686 | reverse complement strand
GCAAAGTCGCCCGGCGTGGTGGTCGCCGCTGCTCCAGTGGGCGGGCCACCTGCGTTGAGGACGAGGATATCCACCGGCTTGCCCGTATCGCGCACGCTGGCGATGATCTGGGCGGGGGCAGCGGGATCATCGAGATCGGCGACAATGTGCGCAAGCCCCTGCGGCCCATCCGCCGAGCGCGCGACGGTGATGACATCCGCGCCTTCATCGGCCAGCGACACAGCAATGGCGCGCCCCAACCCCTTGCTCGCGCCGAGCACTAGAGCGGTTTTGCTGTGGAGTTGCAGATCCATCTTGGGCCTCTCGCAATAGCAGGACGTACCGCGCTGCGCGCGGCGACGGGCGCGGCCCGCTGAGCCTGTCGGTGTAAACGAGAGACGCGCCGAACAAAAGGCGGAAAGCTGGTGGTGTCTGGCGGTGCTGCGGCCAGCTTTCCTGTCGACAGACAAGACCCATGCGGCTTAAAGTTCGGCCAGATCACAGTCGACGATTGCGGCCAGACGCGGGGGGCTTTTCCATGGTGCGCCAGATGATCTTGCGGCCCGATCGCCACACTGCCGAAGGGCCGGTGTTCTCCGTGATCCCGCACGGCAGCGTTCAGGCCTTCATCCCCTTGCCCGGTGTTGCCGCAGCTTTCCAGCGACGGGGCGAACAGCGGATCGAAGGGCCGGTGCTGGCAGGCGCGCATACAGCTGCAGCGATGTGCCGGGTGTGGGCCAATGGCCCGGTTGCGGTGGTTCCGCTTCCGAACGAGACACTCATCCGTCATGGGATTCGCTTGCCGCAGCTCAGCGGGGGGCTGGTCGCCATCGCGCCTGTGCTTGCGTCCAGACTGGCGAGCGGGGAGGCGGAGGACCGCAGCCCGGTTGATGCGGCCCACGTCTGCACACGCAGCCTGTCGCTCAGGCAGCTTCAGCGACGTGCCCGTGCTGCGACGGGGCTGACCATGGTTGCAGCAGATCGCCTGAAGCGGCTGACAGCGGCACGTGCCGATGTGCTGGAAGGTGCCAAACCGCTGGTGGAAATCGCGCTGGATCACGGCTTTGGCGATCAATCCCACTTCACATCCATCTACCGCCTGTGGAGCGGAATAACCCCCGGCGCAGATCGCGCCCGCGGCAGAAGCGATGTCGTTTTTCTGCAAGACGGCGCGCGCTGGGCCTCCTTACCTGATCGCCTGATCGAGGTGAGGGAGGATCCATGCTTGTGGCCCAAAGGTATGTAATTGCAGCGTTGTGTTGCTGGACACTGGCGGGCTGCGCGCTGGCGCAGGTCCCGCGCGGGCCGATCATGCTCGATGCGCCGCAGGAAGCCGTGGCCGCCACCTTCAATCCCGCCGCCGCTCTCGAAGATCTGCGGATCATCGACGAAACCGTGCGCGAAATGGTGCCCGATGGCACGGCCTTGCCCGATGAGAGCATTCTTGCCGCAGAACGGGCGGCGCAGGTCGCCCAGCTTCCCTCGCTCGCCTCGCGCCGGGACGTGGCAGCTGCGGCGATGGAGCGGGTCGGGGCCTATCGGTCTTCGCATGTCTATCTGCTGTTTCCCTTCGAGAACTGGAACGCCGATGCAGCCCGCGGCGGGCGCCAGTTTGACCGCACGCTTTCCGTGACGACCGACGGCAGGCTTTTGATCGACGAGCGCGCCGTGACCACGATCAATGGCCGGTCCGCCCGCGATTTTCTGGCCTGGGCGCGCAAGGGCTATGGGCAGGACAATCCCCTGCGCCTGCCGCAGCGCATGCGCGATCGCGCGCCTGAGATGCTCTGGCTGTGGGGTATCGACGCGCCGTTCAGGGTGGCATTCGCCGATGGCACCGAGGCAAGCTTCCAGGGAGCGCCGATGTCGCAGCGCACGCACCCGCTTGGCGGCCGGTCGCCCGATGCCGGCCCGGAGCAGCCCGCGACACAGCCTTTTTCGCTGCAGGTCGAAGACAGCATCGCGCGCCTGACGGTCGAACGGCTCGACCAGCGGTTCGAGGAGCAATGGAACACCCTTGTCACCGATCTTGAAACGGGCATCAGGCAAGGCCGCATCGCTCGCCTGATCATCGATCTGCGGGGCAATCGCGGCGGAGCAGGCCGCCTGTCGGAGCGCCTGCTTGCGATGCTGGCGGGCGTGCCGGTGCCGACCAGCGGCGGCAAGCTCTGGAAACGCAGCCGGCTTTATGAAGATGGGCTGTCCGGCTTCGTCCCGCCTGTCCTGCGGCTGGGGCCGTGGCGGCGGGCCATTCTGGGTTCGGATGGGGTGGCGGCGCTGGACAGCATCCCGATCGGAGAGACGAGGCTGTTCGGCGGCTTTGCCCGACCTGCGGTTGCCCCGATCATCCCCGAGGGGAACATCTCCGTGCTCATCGATCAGGACACAGGCTCATCCGCCACGCAGCTGGCGCGGGCGGTGCAGTTCTTCCGGCTTGGCCGCCTGATCGGCGCGCCGACCGGGAACCCCACAACCGAACTTGGAGAGATCGCATTTTTCCGGCTGCCCAACAGCCAGCTGATCTTCGCCTCGCCCTCGGCGCAATTCCTCGATGTCTCGGGCGAGCCGACCGAGGGACCGGTTATGCCCGATATTCTGCTGTGCGGAGCCACGGGGCAGTTTGCCGCCGAAAGGGCGCTCGAGATCGCGCTGGGGTCCGACTCTGCGGCCATTCGCCAGATCATGGCGCCCGTGTTCCGGCCGGGTTATGCCGAGATAGACTACTGCGCGGCTTCGGGCTGACCGGGATTGCTACCGATCAGGACGGCGGGGAACCCTTCGCAGTCCTAAGTATCTGAAGAACTGGTGGGCGGTAACGGGCTCGAACCGCTGACCCTCTCGGTGTAAACGAGATG
>DLGU01000211.1:0-1077 GCA_002482865.1 Porphyrobacter sp. UBA7686 | reverse complement strand
CTCTACCAACTGAGCTAACCGCCCGCGCAGTGCAGGTGGGAGCGATTTAGCGACAAGCGGGCGGGGGTCAAGCGGCCTTTGCTGTCTTTGCCCCCGGCCCGCCAAAGATGCTAGAACACCGCCGTAACCGCAGCAGGACGCCGACGGCATGATCATCGAGACGCAGCTGAATGACGGAACCCCGGTGTGCATCCGCCGGGTGCGCAAGGATGACGAGCAGCGCATCAAGGACGGGATCGCCCAGCTTTCCCCCCAATCGCGCTATCTACGGTTCTTTTCCGGGATGCGCGAGGCGCCGCCGCAGGTTCTGCGCGCGCTGGTTACGGTCGACGGGCACGATCACATCGCCTGGGGCGCGCTGCGCTCCGATCTGCCGGATGCGCCCGCGCTGGGCGTGGTCCATGCCTTCCGTGAGGCGGACGATCCCGGCACGGCGGAATTCTCGGTCGCGGTGGTGGACGAATATCACGGGCGGGGCCTCGCAAGGCTCTTGTGCGCGGTGCTGCTGCTCGATTGCCAGCGCGAGGGGCTGGGCCATCTGTCGGTCAATATTCTGCCCGAAAACCGCCCGGCGCTGACGCTGGCCCGCTCGCTCGGGGCGGAGGGGACGGGGTACGAGGCGGGGATCACGCAGCTCGACATCGATATCGGCGAAGCGCTCGAGTCGCTGCGGGCGGAGAGCGATGTGCCGGGTCTCGCGGCCGTGTTCGAACAGTTCGGTGCTTCCCCCGCAGACTGACAGGCTTTAGGGGCGGGCGCATGCACACTCCCCCACGCATCCTCGTTCTTGGCACTGGCGGCACGATTGCCGGCGCGGGCAGCGGCGCCACCGGCGCGGCCTATCGCCCTGGCGGGCTGGCGCTGGAAACCCTGATCGCGCATCTTGATGCGCTGGGGCTGGTGGCGGAGCTGATGCCGCAGGATGTGGCCCGGATCGGCTCGCAGGATATTGGCTGGACGGAGTGGCAGGCGCTTCATGCGGCTTGCGAGAGCGCGCTTGCCAATCCGGCGGTCGATGCCGTGATTATCACCCACGGCACGGATACGGCGGAGGAGACCGGTGTCCTGCTCGATCTC
>DLGU01000143.1:2014-2992 GCA_002482865.1 Porphyrobacter sp. UBA7686 | reverse complement strand
CCTCTCGCTGTCCGGCGTCCCCGGATATGACACCGGCGGCTGCATCCACTTCATTATCAATAACCAGATCGGCTTCACCACCTCGCCCAAGTTTGCGCGCTCCTCGCCGTACCCAAGCGATGTGGCCAAGGGCGTCATGGCCCCGATCCTGCACGTCAACGGCGACGATCCCGAAGCGGTGACCTTCGCCTGCAAGCTCGCGGTCGAATACCGCCAGACCTTCCACCGCGATGTCGTGATCGACATGTGGTGCTATCGCCGCTTCGGTCACAACGAGGGTGACGAACCCAAGTTCACCCAGCCGCTGATGTACGACAAGATCCGCGCGCATCCCAAGGTCAGCGTCGCCTATGAAACGCGGCTGGTGCGTGAAGGCGTGGTCGAACCGGGCACGCGTGACCGGATGGCGGGCGAATTCGTTGCGCTGCTCGAAGAAGAATTCGAAGCGGGCAAGAACTACAAGGCCAACGAAGCCGACTGGTTCGGCGGTCGCTGGGCGGGCCTCAACAAGCCCGCCGATCCCGAAACGGCGCGCCGCTCGGTCGAAACCGCGATTGAGCCCAAGATGCTGGATTCGCTGGGCCGCGTGCTGACCGAAGTCCCCGCCGATCTGGACGTCCACAAAACACTCGACCGTGTGCTCGCCGCCAAGCGTGAGATGTTCAGCACCGGCGAAGGCTTCGACTGGGCGACCGCAGAGGCGCTCGCCTTCGGCAGCCTGGTGATGGAAGGCTACGGCGTACGCCTGTCGGGGCAGGATTCCGGGCGCGGCACCTTCTCGCAGCGTCACGCGGTGTGGGTCGATCAGAAGTCGGAACGCAAATACGTCCCGCTCAGCACCTTGCCGCACGGCAAGTTCGAAGTGCACGATTCGACCCTGTCGGAGTATGGCGTGCTCGGCTTCGAATACGGCTTTGCGATGGCCGATCCGCGTTCCCTCGTGCTGTGGGAAGGCCAGTTCGGCGACTTCGCCAACGG
>DLGU01000143.1:0-1945 GCA_002482865.1 Porphyrobacter sp. UBA7686 | reverse complement strand
CTCGTGATGCTGCTGCCGCACGGCTATGAAGGGCAAGGACCAGAGCACTCCTCGGCCCGCCTCGAACGCTTCCTCCAGCTGTGTGCCGACGACAACATGTGCGTCTGCAACGTGACCAGCCCGGCGAACTATTTCCACCTGCTGCGCCGCCAGATGCTCCGCAGCTTCCGCAAGCCGCTGATCATCATGAGCCCCAAGTCGCTGCTGCGCCACCCGCTGGCCAAGAGCAGCCGCGCGGAGTTCCTGGGTGATCGTCAGTTCCGGCGGATCCTGTCGGACTCGACCACGATTGCCGACGAGAAGGTGCGCCGTCTGGTGCTGTGTTCGGGCAAGGTCGCCTATGACCTGATGGAAGCCCGCGATGCCGCCGGGATCGACGATGTCTCGATCGTCCGCATCGAACAGCTGTTCCCCTTCCCGGGTGATCCACTGGCGGTGCGGTTGCAGCGCATGACGAACCTTCAGGACGTGGTGTGGTGTCAGGAAGAGCCGCGCAACAACGGCGCATGGTTCTTCGTGAACGAGCGGATCGAGGATTCGCTCACCGCCGCCGGCCACACGGGCAAGCGCCCGATCTATGCCGGGCGCGATGCTGCCGCTTCACCCGCGACAGGTCTCGCCAGCCGCCACAAGGCCCAGCAGGAAGCGCTGATCGCTGCCGCGCTGGGGCTGTAACGGCGCGCACCAGTTCACACGATAGAGAATCAAGTTTCAGGAACCCACCCCAATGGCCACCGAAATCAAAGTCCCCGCGCTCGGCGAATCCGTCACCGAAGGCACCATCGCCGAATGGCTCAAGCAGCCCGGCGAGGCGGTCGCAGCGGACGAGCCGATTTGCAGCCTCGAGACCGATAAGGTCGCGGTTGACGTGCCCTCGCCGGTCGCGGGCATCATGTCCGAACACTGCGTGGCGGTGGGCGACACGGTGGAAGTCGGCGCGGTGATCGCAGTGATCGAAGCGGGCGCAACCGCCACCACCGCTGCGGCGGTGACCGCTGCTGCCGCGACGGCGCCCAAGGCGGACACGCCTGCTCCGGCGGCGAGCGAGGAATTGCTGAACGCGGCGCAGACCATGTCGCCAGCCGTGCGCCGCGCGGTGCTGGAACACGGCGTCGATCCTTCGACCATCAAGGGCAGCGGCAAGGACGGCCGCCTGACCAAGGAAGACGTGCTCGCCGCCGCTGAGGCCAAGGCCAAGGGCACCCCTGCCCCGGCACCTGCGCCCACACCTGCTCCGGCCGCTCCGGCGCCTGTCTCGACGGGCAACGCCCGCGGTGAGGAACGGGTCAAGATGACCCGGATGCGCCAGACCATCGCCAAGCGGTTGAAGAGCGCGCAGGACAATGCCGCTCTGCTCACCACCTTCAACGATGTCGACATGAGCGCCGTCATGGAAGCGCGTGACAAGTACAAGGACCTGTTCGCCAAGAAGCACGACATTCGCCTCGGCTTCATGGGCTTCTTCGCCAAGGCCGCCTGCCTTGCGCTGAAGGACGTCCCCGCCGCCAACGCCTATATCGATGGCGACGAGATCATCTATCACGACTATGTCGACATCTCGGTGGCGGTCTCGGCACCCAACGGCCTGGTCGTCCCCGTCATCCGCGATGCCGACAAGAAGGGCTTTGCCCGGATCGAGCAGGACATCGCCGATTTCGGCGCGCGCGCGAAGGCGGGCACGCTGACGATGGAAGACATGAGCGGCGGCACCTTCACCATCTCGAACGGCGGGGTGTTCGGCTCGCTGATGTCGACTCCGATCATCAACCCGCCGCAGAGCGCGGTGCTGGGTCTCCACCGGATCGAGGACCGCCCGGTTGTCCGGAACGGCCAGATCGTGATCCGCCCGATGATGTATCTCGCGCTCTCCTATGACCACCGCCTGATCGATGGGCGCGAGGCTGTGACCGCGCTCAAGATAATCAAGGAAGCAATTGAAGATCCC
>DLGU01000213.1:3411-3632 GCA_002482865.1 Porphyrobacter sp. UBA7686 | reverse complement strand
TCCAGCGCGATCCGCTCGGGGATCTGGTCGGGCAGCATCATCACGCCGCCCGCCGCCGCGACAAGGCCGCGCTTCACTTCGGGGATGCCGAACTTGGCATTGGTATTGGCGACCACGAGGTCGCAGGCGATCATCAGCTCAAGCCCGCCAGCCAGCGCATAGCCTTCGACCGCGGCGATCAGCGGCTTGGCCGGAGGGGCCTGCACCACGCCGCCAAAGCC
>DLGU01000213.1:1318-3349 GCA_002482865.1 Porphyrobacter sp. UBA7686 | reverse complement strand
GTGCCGCCCGCGCCGGTGATGATGCCGACCCGCAGATCGTCCTCGGCGTCGAGACGGTCCATCGCCGCAGCGATTCCCTCCGCCGCTGCGCGGGTCATGGCGTTCTTGGCTTCGGGGCGGTTGATGGTGACGATGAGGACGCCGTCCTCGACTTCGGTCAGCACTTCGGGGGCAGCGGTATCGCTCACGGCTCTCTCTCCTATCGAAAATGTGATTGCGATTTGAAACGCAATTCTTGTGCGACTGGTGCAGTGGGTTTACGGACGCGTCAACTGCAATTTCGCTAGATCGGAGAGGATCACCATGGCTGAGGCATACATCATCGACGCAGTGCGCACCCCGCGCGGGATCGGCAAGCAGGGCAAGGGCGCGCTGGCCGCCGAGCATCCGCAGCACCTCGCCGCGACCGTGCTGAAGGCGATCAAGGACCGCAACAATCTCGACACCGCGACGGTCGATGACGTGATCTGGTCGGTCAGCACGCAGGACGGGATGCAGGCGGGCGATATGGGCCGCATGGCGGCGCTGGATGCGGGCTTCGACATCACCTCGTCCGGCACCACGCTGGACCGCTTCTGCGGCGGCGGCATCACCAGCGTTGCGCTGGCCTCCGCGCAGGTGATGAGCGGGATGGAAGATTGCGTCATCGCCGGCGGGACCGAGATGATGAGCCTCACCGCCGCGATGAGCCAGGAGAAGATGCGCGCCGGGATCAAGCCGCCGATGATGGGCAGCTACAACGAGCGGCTTCAGAAGGTGCACCCGCAGTCGCACCAGGGCATTTGCGGCGATGCGATTGCCAGCATGGAAGGCTTCACCCGCGAGGATCTGGACGAGGTTGGCTACCGTTCGCAGCAACGCGCCGCTGAGGCGATGGCCGCGGGCCGCTTTGCCAAATCGGTGGTGCCGGTGGTGGCCGATGATGGCACCGTGCTGCTCGACCATGACGAATATCCCCGGCCGCAGACCACCCGCGAAGATCTCGCCAAGCTGGAACCGGCCTTCCCCAAGATCGCCGATGTGCCGCTCGACGCAGAGGGCACGACCTTCCGCAAGCTGATCAACCAGAAATACCCCGATCTCGAAATCAAGCACTTCCACCATGCGGGCAATTCGTCGGGCGTGGTCGATGGCGCGGCGGCGGTGCTGATCACCTCGAAGGATTATGCGCAGAAGCACGGGTTGAAGCCGCGTGCACGCATCGTTGCCACCTGCAACATGGGCGATGATCCGACGCTGATGCTCAACGCGCCGGTGCCTGCGGCGAAGAAGGTGCTGGCCAAGGCTGGCCTGACCACCGACGATATTGACCTGTTCGAAATCAACGAGGCCTTCGCCGTCGTCGCTGCCAAGTTCGTGCGCGATCTCGAGCTTGATTGGGACAAGGTCAACGTCAACGGCGGCTCGATTGCATTGGGTCACCCGATCGGTGCGACCGGATCGATCCTGATCGGCACCGTGATCGACGAGTTGGAGCGTCGCGGCGGTCGTTATGGTCTCGTCACCATGTGCGCTGCGGGCGGCATGGCGCCTGCGATCATCGTCGAGCGGGTCGACGGCTTTGTCGACTAACGTCCCAGACAACACCCCGGTCATCATCGGAGTGGGCCAATATTCGGAGAGGGTGGGCGAGCCTGGCTATGCCGCCCTCTCCTATATGGACCTGGGCGGCAAAGCGCTGGCAGCGGCGATTGCCGACAGCGGGGCGAGTGGTGACGTGGCCGGAGCCATCGACACCCTCGCCGCGATCCGTGCCTTCGAGATGTCGCGCCCGGATCGCAAGCCGCCGTTCGGGGCGGCGGATAATGTCCCGCGTGCAATCGCCAAGCGAGTCGGCGCGAACCCTGTGCGCGCGATCCTGACCACCACCGGCGGGCAGACCAACCAGCAGCTGGTGGGCGAGTTTGCCACTGCCATCGCGGCTGGGGAGAGCCAGTGCGCGGTGATCGTTGGCAGCGAGGCAATCTCGACCGTGCTCGCGCTGACCGCGAAGGGCGACATCCCTGATTGGTCGGAAGCCATCGGCGGCGA
>DLGU01000213.1:403-1231 GCA_002482865.1 Porphyrobacter sp. UBA7686 | reverse complement strand
CACGGCGCGAGCGGGGCGATCCCGCTTTATGCGCTGGCGGAGAACGCGCGGCGGCATAAGCTGGGCCTCGGCCTTGAGGAATACCGCCACGAAATCGGCAAGCTGTTCGCGCCGTTTACCAAGGTGGCAGCAGCCAACCCGCACTCCGCCGCGCCGGTCGAGCGCACGGCGGAGGAACTCGCCACCGTTACCGACCGCAATCGCATCGTCGCCGAACCCTATCCGCGTATGACCGTCGCCCGCGATCAGGTGAACCAGGCCGCCGCGATCATCGTCGCCAGCGCTGGTCTCGCCCGCGCCTTGGGCGTGCCCGAGGACAAGTGGGTCCACATCCACGCCGTCACCGCCGCGACCGAATTGAAGCTCTCGCAGCGACCCGATCTTGCGGGCAACCCCGCCTCGCTCGCATCCGTCGATGCGGCGCTGGCGCGGGCGGGGAAGTCGATTGCCGACATGGCCTACCTCGACTTCTACTCCTGCTTCGCGATCCCGGTGTTCAACCAGTGTGACCACTTCGGCCTGTCGGTCGACGATCCGCGCGGGCTGACGCTGACGGGCGGCTTGCCGTTCTTTGGCGGGGCGGGGAACAACTACTCGGCCCACGCCATCGCCGAAGCGGTGCAGCGGGTGCGCGGCGACCGTGGCTCGTTCGCGCTGGTGGGTGCCAACGGCGGCTGGATGAGCAAATATGCCACCGGCGTCTATTCGACCGACCCTGCCGACTGGAGCGCCAACGACCGCTTCGCCGTGATCCCCAAGGCGACCGACAAGGTGCCTGTGGCAAAGGGCCCGGTCGATGCCGCGACGGTCGAGACCTACACCATCAAC
>DLGU01000213.1:0-383 GCA_002482865.1 Porphyrobacter sp. UBA7686 | reverse complement strand
CGCGGGCGAGCGGGTGGTGGGCAATGCCGATCTCGCCGACCCCGCCACCGCTGCGGCCTTCGAAAGCGGCGAGCCTTTCGGCGTCCGGCTCGCACTGACGCAGGATGAACGCGGGCGGACGGTCGGGCGAGTTATCGCCTAGCCCCACCCATAAAATCGAGCGCGTCGAAGCCTTCAGGTGCCGCCACCTCCACCACCGGATCATCCCGGTCGTCGAACTCGGTCCTCAGCGCCCGGCTCATCACCGCATGCATCTGGTAGAGGCAGGTGATGTAGGTCAGCTCGAGGATTTCCTCGTCGCTGAAGGCCGCCTTCAGTTCGGCGAACAGCGCATCGGGCACGCGCCCGCCGTGGCACACCAGCCGGTCGGCATAGGCGAGGAC
>DLGU01000153.1 GCA_002482865.1 Porphyrobacter sp. UBA7686 | reverse complement strand
TCGGCGCGGGCGATGTAGCCCTTCGACTTCTCGACCTCGGCGGTCAGCACGGTAACGGTCTGCTTCATCGAATCGAGCGCGCGGACCTTGAAATTGTCGACCTCGTCCATCGTGTCATAGATGTTCTGGAAGGCGCGTTGCAGCGTTTCGAGCGGGATCGTGCTGGACGCCGCCTGCTCGTGAATTTGCGCAGTCTGTTCGCGCAGCAGCGTGCTGGTCGAATCGATGATGTCGCTGGTGGTCTTGTTGAGCGCCGTGATCTGGCCGAGTACGAGGCGCTGATTGGTCATCGCCTGCGCCACGGTCACCGCGGTGCGCAGCGCGCCCACGGTGGTTGTCGAAGCGCGGTCGACGCCCTTGACCAGTTCGACATTGTTCTTCTTCACGAGATCGAGCGCGAGGTAGCCCTGTACGCTCACCGCCATCTGGGTCAGCAAGTCCTGCGTGCGCTGGCGGACATAGAACAGCGCGCTTTCCCGCAAGGCCTTGGCCTTGGCCGGATCGGAGCTGTCGAGTTCCAGCGCCTTCGCCTCCAGCCGCGCATCCAGCGTCTTGGCGATGTGGATCATCTGCTCCAGCTCGCCCATCGCCGCCCAGAGCTTCTGCCGTTCGGTATCGATGGCGGCGTTATCGAGATGCAATTCCTTCTTGCCGCTTTCCAGCCGCTGGAGGATCGACGAGATATGCCCCTGCGCGGATGTGTAGCTGTCGAAATAATTCTTCAGCTTGTTGCCGAACGGAATGATGCCGAGAATCTTGCGCGGGCCTGACAGCTTGCCCTTGCGGCCGGGATCGAGATCTTCGACCGTGCGGCGCAGTTCGGCCAGGTCCTTGCCCACCGTGCCATCGCCGTCCATCGCGCGCACCGGGCGATCCAGGAAGCGGTTCGACATGGCTGCGGCCGAGCGGATCTGTTCCTGACCCATGCGGGTGATCTGATCGACCTTCTCGCCAAAGGCGGGCGAATTGGCGTCGATCGTCACCAGTTCATTGACGAAGGCATCGACCTTGGTGTCGAGCTTGGACTTCTGCTCGGTGCTGACCGGCACAAGGCCTGCCGCCTGTTCGGGCGCGACCTGCGGCACCGGATCGGGCGGGGTGAGCGAGAAGGGGGTCGCGGTTGCCGTCTGCGTTTCGGTGCTCATGCCAGTTTCGTGCTCCCTCAAACCCGCGCCGCAGCGTCAGGGCAATCGCTACTGTATTAGTGATCTAAAACACGCCTTTCAAGCGGGCTTGATGATCGTAAGCCGGAATGGCCCCCCGCGTCCATCGCGCTGAGGGCCTCGCGCGTCAGGGTTTGCTTGGCAATCGCGGATGCTGCAAGCTATCGCTGGATACAGGACACACGGCCAAGGGCTTCTTGATGAACGACACTTCCGGATCAGGGGCCTCGCCTGACGCCGCCAGCACCTTGGACGCCGGGGCAGAGAAGCCTCCCGCACCCGCTGCCGCGCGTCCCGCCAATCTGCGCGCCATCATCGGTGATGTGCACGAATGGTGGACGGTGCATGTCATTGGTCAGGTCGATCAGGCCGAAGTGACCGAGCGGCGCCGCGAGGACGGGAAGCTGTCCGAGCACTATCTGTTCATGACCGCGATGAGCGGCGGGATCGCGATCCTCGGCCTGCTGCTTTCCTCGCCTGCGGTGGTGATCGGCGCGATGTTGCTATCGCCGCTGATGGGGCCGATCATGGGGCTGGGCTTTGCGCTGGCGATTGGCGACTGGGCGTGGCTCAAGCAATCGGTGATCACGCTGGTGATCGGCAGCGTGCTGGCGGTGCTCTTGTGCGCGGTGCTGGTGTTTGTTTCGCCGATCCAGACCATCACGTCTGAGATTGCCGCGCGCACCCGGCCCAATCTGTTCGACCTGTTCGTGGCGCTGTTTTCGGCGCTGGCCGGGGCCTATGCGATGATCCGCGGGCGCGAGGGGGCCATCGTTGGCGTGGCGATTGCAACCGCGCTGATGCCGCCGCTCGCCGTGGTCGGCTTCGGACTGGCGACGTGGAACTCGACCGTGTTTTCGGGCGCGCTGCTGCTGTTCGTGACCAACTTCATCACGATCGCGCTGACCGCGTTCGGCATGGCCAAGCTGTATGGCTTCCGCAATTCGCTCAGCGCGCGCAACACCATGTTCCAGAACATCGCCTTGCTGACAGTGTTCGTGGCGCTGGCGATCCCGCTCGCCTTCTCGCTCAACCGGATCGCGTGGGAAACCAACGCCCAGCGCATTGTGCGCAGCGAGATTCGCGAACAGTTCGACGGGCGCTCGCAGCTCGATCTGCTTGAGATCGACTTCGCCGCCGCACCGGTCGGCATTCATGCGGTGGTGTTCACCCCGGTGCTGCGGCCCGAGATCGAGCAGGCGCTGTCGGCCTCGCTCGCCGAGCGTTTGGGGGAGACCGTCAAGCTCGACCTGGTGCAATACGAAGTCGGCACGAATGATTCGGCGGCAGAACGCGCGCAGCTCTCCGCCGCCCGCGCGCGTGAGGAGCGAGAGGCGTCCGCCCGGGCCGAGGCGCTGGCGGTGCGGCTGTCGCTGGCCGCGGGCGTGCCGACGCGCGAAGTGCTGATCGACGAAGCCCGCCGCCGCGCGCTGGTGCGGGCCAAGCGTTTGGACGGCGCAAGCCTTGCGACCTACCGCGCGCTTGAGGCGCGGATCGCGGCGGGTGAGCCGGACTGGACCATCGAACTGATCCCGCCCGCAGGCACGCTCCCCGCCGCCATCACCTTCGACGGCGGCGAGCCGACCGAGGCGGGCCAAGCCGCGCTCAATGTCACCGGCTGGGCGGCGCAGCGACTTGGCCGGGGCGTAGTCCTGATCGGCCCCACGGGCGAGGCCGAGGCGGTGGCCGAAGCCCTGCGCGGTGAGGGCGTGACCGTCAGCATCCGGAGTGCCCCCGGCCCGCTGCGGCCGGTGTGGGCAGCTGAGGCGGAGTAGGCGAGTCGGCTTTCCGGGTCAGCGGGACCAATGTCGCCGATCAGGAAACGGCCCTTTTCACCCAAGTTTCTCTCCCCCCTTGCGGGAGAGATACGAAGACTTGGCAGCTTGCTGCCTAGTCGCAGTTGAGAGGGGGCAGGGCCGGAGCTTTGCTCCGGACCCCCTCTCCCAACCCTCTCCCACAAGGGGAGAGGGCTAAGACTACAATCAACCAAATCGCGTTTTTGTGGTTCTCAAGCCGCCAGATCGATCGGCACGATCTCACCCGCCAGATACAGCTTCTTCGCCTTGGCGCGGCTGAGTTTGCCCGATGACGTGCGCGGCAGGGTGCGGGGTGGGACGAGTTCGACGATGCAGCTCATCCCCGTGACCGAACGCACCTTGTCGGCGATCTGGTCGCGCAGCTTCACGCGTTCCTCTGGGTCGGAGACCTTGCAATGCACCAGCACGGCGGGGGCTTCCTCGCCGTTCTCCATCTCGATCGAGAAGGCGGCGATATCGCCGTGGTTGAAGCCGGGAAGCTGTTCCACCGCCCATTCGATATCCTGCGGCCAGTGGTTCTTGCCGTTGATGATGATCATGTCCTTCGCCCGGCCGACGATGAACAGATAGCCATTGGCGGTGTAGCCCATGTCGCCGGTGTCGAGCCAGAAGTTCCCGTCTTCATCAGGCACGAGGCAATCATCGGTCGCTTCGGGGTTGCGGAAATAGGAGTGCATCACGCTGGGGCCGCGGCACCAGACCTTGCCGATCTGGTGATCGCCGCGGCGGCTGCCGTCCTCGCCCTTGATGGCGACATCCATGTCGGGCAGCGCCTTGCCGCAATTGACGATCGCGCGGTAGCGGGCCGGGCGCGACAGATCGCGCGGAGCGCCCGACAGGCGCTCTTCCTCGACCAGTTCGACCCGGATGCCTTCGCCCGGCGGCATCACCGTCACCGCCAGCACCGCTTCGGCGAGGCCGTAGGACGGCGTGAAGGACGATGCCCGGAAGCCTGCCGACGCAAAGGCGTTGACGAAGTTCTGCATCACGTCCGGGCGGATCATGTCCGCCCCATTGCCCGCGATCCGCCAGCGCGACAGGTCGAAGCGTTCCGCGACGCTCGACTGGCTGGAAATGCGGCGCGCGCAGATGTCGTAACCGAAGGTGGGCGAATAGGAGAGCGTGTTGCCCGGATTGCGGCTGATC
>DLGU01000046.1:5096-5291 GCA_002482865.1 Porphyrobacter sp. UBA7686 | reverse complement strand
TGTGGCTGATCATCCTCTCAGACCAGCTAAAGATCGTCGCCTTGGTAGGCCTTTACCCCACCAACTAGCTAATCTTACGCGGGCCCATCTAATGGCGATAAATCTTTGGTCCGAAGACATTATCCGGTATTAGCAGTAATTTCTCACTGTTATTCCGAACCAAAAGGCAGGTTCCCACGCGTTACGCACCCGTGC
>DLGU01000046.1:4087-5047 GCA_002482865.1 Porphyrobacter sp. UBA7686 | reverse complement strand
CGTTCGACTTGCATGTGTTAGGCATGCCGCCAGCGTTCGTTCTGAGCCAGGATCAAACTCTCAAGTTGTGTCACACACTAAACTAGCATGGGGAAAACCCCACCCTCCAGTCTAGCATGAGCTGCAAGGAGCCAATACCTGCACTGTCAAACGTAATGGATACGAATGAACATGCTTACCATCCGCGCAGACGTGGTGTCTGCGACGAATGTGGCATCGGCTTAAATTAACCGGTTACCGGAGCCTTGAGGTCCCCGGACCGGGCGCCGTCGCCCACATGTCCCTTCATCAAAAACCAACAATGTCAAAGAGCCACCAGACAGTAATAGCGGACAGCGATTGGTTCCCCGATTTACACCGGGGGACCGGCTATCCGTTTATGTTGGCGACCGGTCGTTGCGGTGGCGGTGGAAGCCGTCAGCGCCGCGTCGGTGGAGCCCATCTATGAGGGGTTCGTGATTCGGTCAACGGCTTTTTGCAATTTTATTTCACAGGCACGCAAGAACCGCAGAATTCCGCCATTTTTTCCCATCATCCACCTCCCGGATGGCCCTTCGCGCCGGGGGGAATTGCATGTTTGAGAGGCCGAATCCGGGTGAATCGGGGGTCTGAATCGGGTTTTGAGCCTCATTCTGGAGGACAGATCATCTGTTTCCCCCGGTCTGCTCGAGATTCCCTACCCAACACACCCGATTCACCACCTCACCGTGATTCGTCCCCCCGTCTTGCCCCCTGTTGGGATGTCTACGCACCGGTGTTAGAATGAGCGAGGTCGGACAGGGCCGTCAGTATCCTGCCGCATGGGGAGATACCTTATATGTCCGCTCGTACCCTTATGGCAGCAGCCGTTCTCGCCATCAGTGCCCCCGCAATCGCTGAGACCCCGGCTGCCGGCCCGTCAATCCCCACGCCGGTCAGCGCGGCGATCGATCCTGCCGCGGAAGTCCTTACGCTTGAGAC
>DLGU01000046.1:865-4041 GCA_002482865.1 Porphyrobacter sp. UBA7686 | reverse complement strand
TTCGCCTTCATGATCGACACCGGCAGCCAGGCGACCGCCGTTACCCACGAGATTCGCACCACTGCCAATCTCGCCTCCGCGGGCACAGCGATGCTGGTCGGTATGGCCAGCCGCCGCGAAGTGGAGCTCGCGAGTGTCAGGCGGATCGAATTTGGCACCAACAGCTATACCAACTTCTCTGCCCCCGTGCTGTCACGCGAGAATGTCGGGGCGGACGGGATCATCGGGCTGGACGCCCTTCAAGACTTCCGCGTCCTGATTGATTTCCGCAAGCAGACGATCGCGGTCGAGGATGCCAGCGTGAAGGAGAAGCGCGGCGGTTTCGAAATTGTGGTGCGGGCGCGTAGCCGCCTCGGTCAGCTGCTCATCACCGACGCAACGGTCGAAGGCGTCAAAGTGACGGTCATCATTGATACCGGCGCGCAGGCGAGCCTTGGCAATATGGCCCTGCGCGACAAGATCCGGGCCAAGCGCGCGCAAGAGGTCGTCACGACGGACGTCAATGGAGTCGATATCGTCGGCGAGCTCGCGATCGTGCGCTCGCTCAGTATCGAGGGCCTGGCGATGACCGATGTACCGCTGACCTTTGCTGATACCCCGGCCTTTGATGCGTTGGGTCTGCGCGATCAGCCGGTGCTCTCGATCGGGATGCAGCATCTGGCGCTGTTCGACCGGGTCGCGATCGACTTTGGCCGGCAGCGCATTCTGTTCGATGTCCCTGCCGATATTGCCCGGGCGCTGCGGCAGGCCAAGCAATCAGCGAACTACCGACCGCGCTACTAGAGTCATGCTCGCCTTGCGGTAAGGCGCCCGCGCGCCCACATCAGGGGTCATGCCGCCCGAAACCCCCGCTCCCGCCGATCCTGCCGACGCCAATAAGAAGACTCGCGCGCGCGACGTGGAAAGCTGGGCGACGCTCAAGCGCTTCCTGCCCTACCTGTGGCCCAAGGATAATCCTGGCCTGAGGATGCGGATTGCGGTTTCGATGGTGCTGGTGCTGGCGGCCAAGGGCGTCACGCTCGCCCTGCCCTTTGCCTATAAGGGCGCGGTCGATGCCATGTCCGCCACCGGAGCAGGCACGGCGCGTGACGGTGCCACCGTCGCCCTCGCGCTGGTCGCCGCCTATGCGCTGGGGCGATTCACCTCTGTCGCCTTCGACAATCTGCGCAACATCGCTTTCGAGCGGGTCGGCCAGATCGCGACGCTGCATCTGGCCGAGGACGTGTTCCACCGCCTCCACCGCCTGTCCCTGCGCTTCCACTTGGCGCGGCGCACAGGCGAGGTCACCAAGATCATCGAGCGCGGGACCAAGAGCATCGACCAGATGCTCTATTTCCTGCTGTTCAACATCGCTCCCACCATTGTCGAGCTGATCGCGGTCGGGATCATCTTCTATATCAATTTCGGCATCGAGCTGGTCTTGGCCACGGCCGTCACCGTGGTCGCCTATGTCTGGGTAACGCGTGCGATCACGGAATGGCGTACCAAGCTGCGGCGCGAGATGAACGAGCTCGACGGCAAGGCCCTATACCGCGCAGTCGATTCGCTGCTGAACTATGAGACGGTGAAGTATTTCGGCGCCGAAAAGCGCGAGGAAGCGCGCTACAGTCAGGCGGCGCGCGCCTATGCCGAAGCGGCGGTGAAATCGGAAAACTCGGTCGGCCTGCTCAACATGGCGCAATCGGTCATCACCAATGCGCTGGTCGGCGCGGCGATGGCCTATACGGTATGGGGCTGGAGCACCGGGGCCATGACCGTGGGCGATCTGGTGCTGGTCAATTCGCTGCTGATCCAACTGTTCCGCCCATTGGATGTGCTGGGCTGGGTGTACCGCACGATCCGGCAGGGGCTCATCGACATGGCCGAGATGTTCCGACTAATCGACACCGATATCGAGGTGAGGGACAAGCCGGGCGCGCCCGCGCTGATCATCCGCACGCCGATGGTCGCCTTCGACAACGTCACCTTCGGCTATGATCCGGGCCGCACGATCCTCAACGGCCTGAGCTTTGAAGTGCCAGCCGGCAGCACCACCGCAATTGTCGGGCCTTCGGGCGCGGGCAAGAGCACGATCGGGCGTCTGCTGTTCCGCTTCTATGACCCGCTGTCCGGCCGCATCATGGTGGGGGGCGAGGATATCGCCAGCGTCACGCAAGAAAGTGTGCGCGCGGCGATCGGGATCGTCCCGCAGGATTCGGTGCTGTTCAACGAGAACCTCGCCTATAACATCGCCTATGGTGCGGAAGGCGCGGATCAGGCGATGGTGGAACAGGCCGCACGCGATGCGGCGCTCTCCCCGCTGATCGAACGCCTGCCCGACCGGTTCGAGACAATGGTGGGCGAACGCGGCTTGAAGCTATCGGGCGGAGAAAAGCAGCGCGTCGCCATTGCCCGCACGCTGGTGAAGAACCCGCCGATCCTGCTGCTCGACGAAGCGACGAGCGCGCTCGACACCCGGACCGAACAGGAAATCCTCGGCACGCTGCGGCGGATTGCGCAGGGCCGCACCACGATCGCGATTGCCCACCGGCTGTCGACCATTGCGGACGCTGACAACATTCTGGTGCTTGACCACGGGCGGCTGGTGGAGAGCGGTGATCATGTCGGTCTGCTCAAGCGCGGCGGGCTTTATGCGGAGATGTGGTCGCGTCAGGCGGCGGAGCGGCGCGACGAGGATGTCGAAGTCGATGCCGAGGCAGCCGAATAGCGGGGCAGGATTGCTAGCACGCAAGCGCGGCGTTACCTCTGCTCCACTGCTCCCCGCCTAGTGCGGGGGCCCATGGAGAGAGTCCTACGAACATGCGTCACGCTCGTCTGATTGCCCTGCTGCTCGGCAGCGCCGCCCTCACCCCTGCCGCAGCGCAGGATGCCGCTGCACCGCCCGCCGAGGTGCCGACCGTGCCGGTACCCGCTGCGCTCACCGCCGAGGAGATGCCGCCGATCCCGCTCGAACTGGCGGCACGCGTTCGACCCTATCTCGAATCCCGCGGCGCGGGCTTTGCCGGGTGGGACCCAAACACGCGTGCGGTGCTGATCAGCACGCGCTTCGCCAATGTCAGCCAGCTCCACCGGATCGCGATGCCGATGGGCGCACGCACGCAGATCAGCTTCGAAGCCGAGCCGGTGTCGGGCTCCTACGCCCCGACCAAGGGTGACGTCATCCTCGTCACCAAGGA
>DLGU01000046.1:209-824 GCA_002482865.1 Porphyrobacter sp. UBA7686 | reverse complement strand
CTGCTGACCGACGGCAAGAGCCGCAACCAGCCCAATGCCTGGAGCAAGGATGGCGAACTCATCGGTTTCAGCTCGACCCGGCGCAACGGGGTGGATTCCGACCTTTATGTGATGAACCCGCGCGATCCCGCCTCGGCCCGGCTGGTGCATGAGAGCAAGGGCGGCGGCTGGGCGATCATCGCCTTTTCGCCCGACAAGACCTTTGCCTATGTCGCCGATTACAACTCGGTGCAGGATGTCGATATCTACCGGCTCGATCTTGCCAGCGGTGCGATGACGCCGATTGGCAACCCCAAGGCGGAGATCGCCTTCAGCGGCATGGAGATCGCGCCCGACGGCACGTTGTGGGCGACAAGCGATGCCGGCTCCGATTTCCAGCGGCTGGGCCGCCTCGATCCGGCGTCGGGCAAGTTCACGCCGGTCTCCAAGGAGCAATGGGACGTCGACAGCTTCGATGTCTCCGATGACGGCAAGACCATCGTCTATGAAGTCAACGAAGCCGGATCGGACCGGATGCGCATCCTTGACGTCGCAAGCGGCAAGGTGACCAAGGTTGATGTCCTGCCCGCCGGCCAGATCGGCGGCTTGGAGATCGCGCCGTGGGGCGAGATCGGC
>DLGU01000046.1:0-153 GCA_002482865.1 Porphyrobacter sp. UBA7686 | reverse complement strand
ACGATGCAGCTGACCCGCTGGACCACGAGCGAAACGGGCGGGCTTGATCCGTCCGTCAATGTCGAACCCCGCATCGTGACGACCAAGAGCTTTGACGGGCTGGAGGTCACCGGCCTGCTCTACCTCCCTGATCCGGCGAAGTTCCCGGGCAAG
>DLGU01000194.1:2475-6780 GCA_002482865.1 Porphyrobacter sp. UBA7686 | reverse complement strand
TACCCGTCGGCGACATCCTCGATCCGGTCGAACTGGTCGGACTGGCCGATCACGATCACCCCGTCGATCATGCCAGAGCCGATAAAGCGGTCGAGCCAGTCGGCATCGTCTTCCGGCACCACCCGGCGCAGCATCAGGTCATAGCCTTCGCGCGTCAGCTCGTCGGCGAGATGGCCGAGCAGGGTCATGAAGAAGCTGTCGGAGATTTGCTGGCGGCTGTCATGGCCGAGCGGGATGACGACCCCGATCACCCCGGTTTTCTGGCGACGCAATCCGCTCGCCATCTGGTTGGGGCGGAAGCCGTGTTCGCGCGCGAGCGCTTCGATCTTTTCGCGGGTCTTGGTGTTGACGAGGCTCTTGCCGGCCAGCGCGCGGCTGACCGTGCCGGGGGAGACGCCCGCCAGCCGCGCCAGATCGGTGATGTTGCGCACCGTCACGCGGGTGGTCTTGTCCTCGTCCATAGTCAGCTTGTCGCCAGCCCCTGCGTGCGCGGCTGCCTGTGCCCCGCATCGACCAGCAGCGTAGCCAGCGCGCCCGCCAGCATCAAGACGCCGCCCAGCATCAGCACGTGGCGCGGATCGCCGCCCAGCAGCGGGCGATAGATCAGCGGCATGGTCAGCGTCTGGATCAGCATGGGAATGACGATGAACAGGTTGAAGATGCCCATATAGATCCCGTTGCGCTGCGGCGGGATGCAATCGGCGAGCATGACATAGGTGTTGCCCATCATCCCGGCCCAGCCGATCCCGATGCCGAGCATCAGCACAAACAGCGCGGCCGGGGTCGATGCGCCCGGAATCATCAGCATCGCCGCGCCCGAGGCGGCGAGGCACACCGCGTGGACATGGCGCGCACCAAAGCGCTTGACCACCGGGATCAGCGCAAGCGCGCCGAGGAAGGCGATGAAGTTGTAGAAGGCGCCCGCCTGCTGCGCGGTCAGCGTCGCTTCGCGGAAGGCAGTGCTGGCGGGATCGCTGGTGTTGTAGATACTGCGGCCCACGGCAAAGGTGATGTACTGCCAGTAAGCGAACATCGCATACCACTGGCACAGCATTGCCCCTGCCAATTGGCGCATCGGGCGCGGCATTTCGCGGATCGCGACGCCGATCTCGGCGAAGGTGGAGCGGATGGTGAGCGGTTTGGCGACAAGGTCCGCTTCCTCCTCTGGCGAAAGCGGCAGCTCGCGCACCCGGAACACCGACCACACGATGGTCGAGATCGACAGGATCGCACCGATGATGAAGGCCATCCGCACGATCACCGGAATGCCGTTCGCGTCGAGCACATCGCGCGCCACGACAGCGGTCAGCAGACTTGGTGCGAGATAGGACAGGGTTTGTGCCAGCCCTGTAAAGGCGCTTTGGGTGAGGAATCCGGTCGATCGCTGGTCGGGCGCCAGCCTGTCAGCCACATAGGCGCGGTAGGGCTCCATCGTGATGTTGTTGCCCGCGTCGAGAATCCACAGCAGGCTCGCGGCCATCCACAGGGTGCTGGAATAGGGCATGGCGAACAGCGAGAGCGTGCAGATCACCGCCCCGATCAGGAAGTACGGCGTGCGGCGGCCCATCCGGGTGTTGGTCCGATCACTCATCGCGCCGACAATCGGCTGGATGATCAGCCCGGTCATCGGGCCTGCGAGCCAAAGCAGCGGCATGGTCGCCTCGTCCGCGCCGAGGAAGCCGTAGATCGGCCCCATATTGGCCTGTTGCAGCCCGAAGCTGAACTGCAAGCCGAAGAAACCGATGTTCATTTCTATGATTCGCAGCAACGAAAGCCGTGGCTTATCGATCATGTCCGCCTGTCCGATCCTCTATTCCGCACGATCATGTCGCCGCGCTGTGGTTTTGAAGTGACATGATTCCACGCAATTTGCAAACGATTGCAAGATTCCTGTTGCAATCGTTTGCAGGAAAGTTAGGTCTGCATCGTCGTCGCCAAAGAAGCGCGCACCCGAGAGGAGAGAAAGCCATGAAATTGCGTACCGCGCTTTGCGCCAGTGCAGCCGTGTCGAGCCTGCTGATGAGCCCGGCTCTGGCACAGGATGTTGCCGCCACCGATGCCGCGACCGAAACCGAGGGTGAGGAAATCATCGTCACGGCTGTGGCCCGCGGGCAGAACCGGATCGAAAGCTCGGTCTCGGTCAGCACCATCGGTTCGCAGGCGATCACCAACCTTGCTGCGCCGTCTTCGGCTGACCTGATCCGCCAGATCCCGGGCATCCGCTCGGAAGCTTCCGGCGGCGAAGGCAACGCCAACATCGCGGTGCGCGGGATTCCGGTCTCGACCGGCGGCGCGCGCTATATCCAGCTTCAGGAAGACGGCCTGCCGATCCTCGAATTCGGCGACATCATCTTCGGCAACGCCGACAACTTCCTGCGCGCTGACCGCTCGGTCGCCCGTGTCGAAGCAGTGCGCGGCGGTTCGGCCTCGACCTTCGCGTCGAACGCGCCGGGCGCAGTGATCAACTTCATCTCCAAGACCGGCGAACAGGAAGGCGGCGCGATCCAGGGCTCTGTCGGCCTCGATTTCGAAAGCTACCGGCTCGATTTCGATTACGGCGCGCCGCTGGCGGACGATCTCTACTTCCACGTCGGCGGCTTCTACCGCACCGGGGAAGGCCCGCGCGATATCGGCTACAACGGCTATGACGGCGGCCAGATCAAGGCCAACATCACCAAGGAGTTCGACGGCGGGTACATCCGCTTCCACGCGAAGTATCTCGACGACCGCACCCCCACCATCCTGCCGCAGCCAGTGCGGGTGACGGGCAGCGGCGGCAACCCCGATTATCAGGCGATTGCCGGCTTCGACCCGCGCACCGCATCGCTTTACAGCCCGTTCCTGACGCCGGCCCAGTCGCTCGACGGCAACAACAACCCGGCGAGCTACGATTTCCGCGATGGCCTGTCGGTGCAAAGCCTCGCCTTCGGGATCGAGAGCGAGATCGACGTGGGCGGCGGCTGGACGCTGACCAACCGTTTCCGCTTTGCCGACAATTCGGGCAGCTTCCAGTCGCCCTTCCCGGCGGGCGCGGACACGGCGCAGAACATCGCCAATGGCATCGGCGGCGCGGGTTCCAGCATCGTTTTCGCCAGCGGGCCGAACGCCGGACAAACCGCCAATGCTTCGACCATCGGCGGCAATGGGCTCCTCGCCAGTATCGTGGTGTTCAACGTCCGTCTGAACAGCCTCGACAACGTCACCAATGATTTCCGCGTCAACAAGGCGTTCGACATTGGTGGCGGCACGGCCAACTTCACCAGCGGCTTCTACCTGTCGCGCCAGACGATCAATACCGACTGGCTGTGGACCAGCCACGTGCAGACGGTGCAGGGCGACGGGCAGGCCGTGCTGGTCGACATCCGCAATGCGGGCGGCAACCTCGTCACACAGAATGGCACGGTGGGTTACAGCGCCAGCTTCTTCGGCAATTGCTGCCGCCGGAACTATGATGTCGATTACAGCACCTATGCGCCCTTCGCCTCGCTCTCGCTGGAGTTGGACCGCCTGACGATCGATGCCTCGATCCGATACGATTACGGCGATGCCAGCGGGACGATCACTGGATCGGACAGCGGCTTTGGCACCGGGATCGGCAGCTTCGATTTTGACCGTAACGGCACGATCAGCCCGGCCGAAGCGCAGACCGCGATCCTGCCGCTCGGCAATGCGCGGCCCGTCAATTACGAGTTCGATTATTTCAGCTTCTCGCTGGGGGCGAACTACCTTGTGACGGACGATCTGGGCGTCTTCGCCCGCTACAGCCAAGGCGGCCGCCACACGGCGGACCGCTCGCTGTTCTCGCCCGCGGTGAGCGCGGTCGATGGCAGCCTGCCGGGCGGCGATCAGGGCGTGGTTGCCACGGTCGATCAGCTGGAAATGGGCCTCAAGTATCAGGCCAATGGCCTGTCGCTGTTCGCCACCGGGTTCTTTGCCAAGACGGCGGAAACCAATGTCGAGCTCGCCCCGTTGGAGCTATTCGACACCGAATACGAAGCCTACGGGATCGAGCTTGAAGGCGCCTATCGCACCGGCCCGTTCACGCTGTCGGCAGGGGCGACCTGGACCGATGCCGAGATTGTCGACGCGCTGGCGGCCAATACCATCGGCAACACCCCGCGCCGTCAGGCCGATCTCGTCTATCAGGCGACCGCCCAATATGACGCCGACATGTTCACCATCGGCGCCAACGTGGTCGGCACCACCGAAAGCTTCACGCAGGACAACAATGATCTGGTGCTGCCGGCCTTCGCTCAGGTGAATGCCTTCCTGGCCTTCCGCCCGATCGAGCGGATCGAGGTGGGT
>DLGU01000194.1:0-2393 GCA_002482865.1 Porphyrobacter sp. UBA7686 | reverse complement strand
GCGCGCTCGATTGCCGGGCGTACGGTACTCGCTTCGGTGCGGTTCGACTTCTAGGAGCCGCACCCGAAGCACACGGGCTGGCCGCCATTCTCCCCGGCGGCCAGCCTGTTTCTTGTTGCACGAATTGGGATAGATTGCCGCCATGACGAGCGCCTGGACAGCCGATCACGTGGGCCGGATTGAGCCGGGGCAGGGCGGCGTCATTCCGCCGGTGGTGGCGCCTGACCGTTCGGGTCTGGATGCAGGGCGGCTCTACTGGGACATGTGGCCGGTGCAGGACGCGCACGGCGCGCGCACGCTGATCGCCGGGCGGGAGCTGTGGATGGCGCTGACGGCGCCTGATCGCGGCGATCCGGCGCTCCGCCATTTCGAAGCGAAGATCCACTGGATTGAGCGCCTGGGCGATGCTTGGCATGATCGCGGCCCGGTCTTGCCCGATTTTGAAGTCCCCTATGAACGCGAATGGGCAGGCTCCGCGCTGCTCGATCAAGGCGCGGTCACACTGTTCTTCACGGCCGCCGGAACGGCCGAGAAGGCCGGGGGCTACCAACAGGAATTGTGGTCGGCCAGCGCGCCGCTGGGAGCGGACGGGTGGCCCGGCGAATGGTCGTTTCCTGCCCCGCTGGTTACGGGATATGGCCCGCATTACATGCCCGCCGATGCCCATGAGGGCGAGGCCGGAAAGATCAAGGCGTTCCGCGATCCGGCCTATTTCCGTGATCCGGCTGACGGCGGTGAATACCTCGCCTTTACCGCATCGCTTGCAGGGTCTGGCAGTGCGTTCAACGGGGCGTTTGGCCTAGCGCTGAAGGGCGCAAACGGATGGATCCTGATGCCGCCTTGCCTCCATGCAGAAGGCGTCAACAACGAGTTGGAGCGCGCCCATCTGGTGTATCACGCGAAACATTACTACGCCTTCTGGTCGACGCAGACGGCCACCTTCGCGCCCGATCTGCGCCATGCGCCGGGGGGATTGTACGGAATGGTGGCCAACAGCATGGCAGGCCCGTGGCGGCCATTGAACGGAACGGGACTGGTGCTCGCCAATCCGGTTGACCGGCCATTGCAGACCTATAGCTGGTTCGTCGATGCCAGCCTCACCGTATGTAGTTTTGTCGATGTGCTGCCCGATGGCAGTTTTGGCGGCGTACCCGCGCCCTTGCTCCGGTTGGCGCTGCATGGCGACCGGGCGACTGTCCATGCGGCAGAGCAGGTCGCCTGATGCTGGGCGCGATTGAGGCGGGCGGCACCAAGTTCGTGCTCGCGGTTGGCCCTTCGCCTGATCGGATCACCGCGCGCCACACCATCGCGACCCGCGATCCGGAGACCACACTGGCCGAGGCGGCGGAATGGCTCGCGGGGCAGGGCGGGATCACCGCGCTTGGCATCGGCAGCTTCGGCCCGGTTGAACTGGATCGCACCTCGCCGCGCTGGGGCTTCATCACCACTACGCCCAAGCCGGGTTGGGCAGATTGCGACATCGCAGGCTATTTCACCAGAGCACTGGGCGTGCCGGTGGGGTTCGACACGGATGTCAACGCGGCCGCTCTGGCCGAACATGCAGAGTCCGGATCAACGGGCGGAAGCCTCGCCTACCTCACTGTCGGCACCGGGATCGGCGGCGGGTTGGTGCTGGATGGCCAGCCGGTCCACGGCATCGCTCACCCGGAAGTCGGCCATATTTACCTGCGCCGTCACGCGGACGATCGCGACTTTCCCGGCACCTGCCCGAGCCACGGTGATTGCCTCGAAGGGCTTGCCAGCGGCCCGGCGATCATGGCGCGCTGGGGGACGTCCCTCTCGCATCTCCCCGCTGATCACCCCGGTCACGCGATCATCGCCGACTATATTGCGCAAGCCTGCCACGTGCTGTTCGCTAGCGTTGCGGTCGAGGAAGTGGTGGTTGGCGGCGGGGTGGCGAACACCCCCGGCCTCGTCGAGCGGGTTGCCCAGCGCGCCCGTGAGCTTGATGCAGGCTACCTGCCCGGCACCGCCCGTCATCGCGTCATCCGCCCTCGGCTCGGCAGCGATGCCGGGATCACCGGTGCGATGATGCTGGCGCAGCGCGCCTTAGCGTAAGCCGAAAGCCTCGCGTGCCAGCGCCTCGATCACCGGCTTGTCCGGCGCGCCCTTGGGTGACACCCAACTGCCGCCGACGCACAGCACCGGATCGAAAGCGAGCCACTCGGCCGCATTGTCCAAGCTGATCCCGCCGGTCGGGCAGAAGCGCACACCCGACAGCGGCGCCTCGACCGCCTTGATCCATGNNGAGCCACTCGGCGGCGTTTTCCAGGCTGATCCCGCCAGTCGGGCAAAAGCGGCACTGGCTGAAGGGTGCAGCGAGCGCCTTCAGGGCCGGCAGCCCGCCCGCCGCCATCGCCGGGAAGAACTTG
>DLGU01000135.1:1665-4573 GCA_002482865.1 Porphyrobacter sp. UBA7686 | reverse complement strand
CAGCTGCTAACTGGCGCGCCGAGTTTGCGGTATTTGAATTGAGCCGCTGACCTCCCCCTTCCCGGGTCAAGCCCGGGGCGGGGAAAGGTGGAAACTACGCTCTACCCCGCGCGGTGCAGCATGCACAGCTTGTGGCCGTCCAGATCGAGCACGTAGCCAAGGTTCAGCGTCCCCATTGCGCCGGTGCGCGGGCCGGGCGCGTCTTCGATCGAAGTGCCGCCAGCAGCGACCGCCGCATCGTGGAAGGCCTGCACCTGCTCAAGGCTGTCGCAGGCAAAGCCGATGGTCGATCCGTTGGCGCAGGCGGCGGGTTCGTTGTTGATCGGCTGGCTGATCGCGAAGATCCCGCCATTGTGGAACCAGAAGGCGCGCTTGTGGCCGGTGGCTGCTTCGTTGATGTTACCCGGACCGGCGCCAAGCGTGGCCAGCACGGCATCATAGAACGCCTTGGCACGGTCGAAATCATTGGTGCCGACCATAATGTGACTGAACATGGAAATCTGTCTCCTCTCGTAGAACAGGTTGCGGATTAGGACGGAATTCACCTGCCCGCAATCGGCATTTCCGAGCCGATTTCGGTAGCGCCGCGTTCATTTTGCAGCGCATAGGATGCGCCATGCTCACTTCGCTTATGGCCCCCATGCTTCTGGCAGCACTGGCGCTGCAATCCGCCCCCGTCCCGGTCGCGCCCGAACCCGCGCCGCTATCGCAGGAAAACCGCGCCCTGCTGCGCTGTGCGGCGGCCTTTGCGCTGGTGGCGCAAGGTCAGGTGGCGGGCGATCCGCAGGCCAAGGCGTGGCCCGATCTGTCCGAGCGTGGGCGCGAGTTCTTTGTCCGGTCGATGGCGCAGCTGATGGACGAAACCGGGCGTGACCGGGCGGGCATAGCAGCGCTCGTCAATGCCGAGGCACAGGCACTGACCACCAGCGGCGAGCTGCACAAGGTCATGCCGTCGTGCCTGTTGATGCTGGAAGCCGCTCAGCTCTGAGTACTCCCCCGTTACTGGTGCCGCGCGCTGGATTTGCCCTGCAAAATGCGGCAGAGCTTGGGGTCTTATGTGGCTCCTCTATCAATTCCCGTTGTGCCCCTTCAGCCGCAAGATTCGGCTGCTGTTGAGCGAAAAGAACGTGCCCTTCGATCTGGCGCGCGAGGATCCGTGGGCGGCGTCGGACATGTTCTTCAACCTCAACCCGGCCGGGCGCACGCCGGTAATCGTCAATGCCGAAAAGAACATCACCATCCCCGATAGCCGCGCGATTGCGGAATATTTCGAGGAAACGGTGGACCGCAATCCGATGATCAACGGCACCGCCACCCAGCGCGCCGAAATTCGCCGGCTGGTCGCGCTGTTCGATGAGAATTTCTACGCTGATGTCACCGCGCCCCTACTGTCTGAACGCATGAAGAAGCGCATCCTGCGCCAGCCGCCTGATAGCGGCGCGCTGCGCAATGCGATGAAGATGGCGCACGGGCATCTCGACTATCTCGATTGGCTGATCGACAACCGCCCGTGGGTGGCAGGGTCCACCATGAGCCTCGCCGATCTCGCGGCGGCAGCGCAGATTTCGGTTGCGGATTACCTAGGCGGGATCGACTGGGCGGGGCACGAACAATCGCGCGGATGGTATGCGGTGTTCAAGAGCCGCCCGAGCTTCCGCCCGCTGCTGACCGAGCGGATGGAGACGATCAAGCCGCCGCCGCATTACGCGCTGCTCGACGGGTAAGTTCCTCGCGGAGTTTTTGTTTTCCGCACGCCGTCCGGCGTGCGATATCCTCGCTCACGCGACCTGAAGGTCGCATCGCTGCGGGCGCGCGGTCGCGCTTGCGGACCGCCGTTGGCGATCCGATATCAGCGCAAAGTTGAGAGGTAGCTTTATGACCGACGATCCCCGCAGCCTGACCGACGCCGAGTGGCGCGAAAAGCTCGACCCGATGCAGTACCATGTGTTGCGCGAGGCTGGCACCGAACGCGCCTTCACGGGTGAATACGACAAGTTCTACGACGAGGGTGAATATCACTGCGCCGCCTGCGGGACGCAGCTGTTCTACTCGACCGCCAAGTATAATAGCGGCTGCGGCTGGCCCGCCTTCACCAAGCCCGCTGATGACGAGGTGATCGAGGAGCACCGCGATGTCAGCTACGGCATGGTCCGCACCGAAGTGCGCTGCGGCACATGCGGCGGGCATCTCGGCCATGTGTTCCCCGATGGTCCCCCCGAACAAGGGGGCTTGCGCTACTGCATCAATTCGGCCGCGCTGATCTTCACTCCGGCTGAAGGCTGAGGCAATCCGCCGTTGATGGGGGAGAGCGCCGTCAACCCGGGTTCACCCCCGGTTACAACTTGCCTATGCATGGGCGCGCGTCCCACGTGTCAACGGTGGGGATCAGATTAGGCGCAAGCAATGTCGAAACGGGGTGAGAGGTTGCAGAACAAGGGCGGACGCGGGACACGCCGGGCAGCGACGGAACGATCGGCTGCGCCCGACGGCAGCGGCGGCGCGCCGCGCTCGCGCTGGAAGCTGTGGCTGAAGCGGCTGTTTCTGTGGGGCGTTGGGCTGGCCGTGCTGGGTCTCATCTTCCTCGCCTTCGCCGTCGGCTTTGCCGCGCAATCCCTGCCGAGTTACAGCACCTTGCAGGCGACCCAGCCGGGCCAGACCATCGTCATCCGCGCGCGCGACGGGCGCGAATTGGTCGAGATCGGGCCGAGCTTCGGCGAATGGCTCAAATATGACGACATCCCCGAAAACATGACCAACGCGATGGTCGCGGTGGAGGACAAGCGCTTCCGCTCGCACTTCGGCGTCGATCCGGTCCGCTTGACGGGCGCGCTGATCGAGGGCGTCACCGGCTCGCGCGCGCGGCTAGGCGGCACATCGACCATCACGCAGCAGCTGGCGCGCAACCTGT
>DLGU01000135.1:0-1558 GCA_002482865.1 Porphyrobacter sp. UBA7686 | reverse complement strand
GTACCTCAACAAGGTCTATTTCGGTGGCGGTGCTTACGGGATCGATTCTGCGAGCCGCAAATTCTTCAGCCATCCCGCCAACGACCTCAGTGTCGAGGAAGCGGCGATCATCGCGGGCCTCGTCAAGGCGCCGAGCCAGTATTCGCCGACCGCCGACGTGCAGGCTGCGGTCGACCGGGCGCAGGTGGTGCTGGGGCTGATGCGCGAGCAGGGCTATATCACGGCAGATCAGGCGATGGTCGATGTCAGCGCGGTGCAGCTGAAGGAGCAGGCCGGGCAGAACTCGGTGCGCTATTTCACCGATTGGGTGCTGCCACAGCTCGATATCATCCTGCCCGAAACCTACGAGCCGATTGAGGTGTGGACCACGCTCGACATCGGGATGCAGCGCGCTGCAACCGCTTCGATTGAGGCCAACACCCCCAAGGGCGCACAGGGCGCGCTGGTCAGCCTTGATCGGGACGGCGCGATCCTCGCGCTGGTGGGAGGCACCGATTACGTCGCGAGCAATTTCAATCGCGCCACCACCGCGATGCGCCAGCCGGGTTCGGCGTGGAAGCTGTTCGTCTATCTCGCGGCGCTGGAGGCAGGCTACAAGCCGGAAGACAAGGTCAACGACACCCCGGTGACGATTGACGGGTGGAGCCCGCGCAATTCCAACGGCCGCAATGTCGGCGAAACCGATCTGCGCACCGCCTTTGCCTATTCAATCAACACCGTCGCCGCGCAACTGGGCAATGAAGTCGGCTTCGGCACTGTCGCCTCGATGGCGCGGCGGTTCGGGGTGAATTCCAAGGTCGATACCAACCCGTCAATGGTGCTCGGCGCGTCGGAGATGCGGGTGATCGAGATGACGCAGGCTTTCGCGGGCATCGCGGCCAAGGGCGTCGCGGTCGAACCCTATGGCATCACCAAGGTGACCGGCGCGAGCGGCGAGGTGCTCTACCGGCGCGAAGCATCGCCCGGATCGCCGGTGGTGCCCGATTACGTGGTCGCCGGGATCACCGACTTGCTGCAAGCTGCGGTGCAAACCGGCACGGGCCGCGCGGCGCAGATCGGGCGGCCGGTGGCGGGCAAGACCGGCACCACCTCCTCAAACAAGGACGGCTGGTTCATCGGTTTTTCCAGCGGCATCACCACCGGAGTGTGGATGGGCCGCGACGATGCCAAGGCCGTGCCGGGCCTGCAAGGCGGACGCGCCCCGGCGCAGGCCTTTGCCTCTTACATGCGCTATGCCGTCAAGAGCCGCCCGGTCGAGGAATTCGACGTCACGCTCGAACTGCCGGAATGGCAGTTGGAGCCGGATGCCGAAGCGATGTTCGGTGAGCCCGATGATTATTACTACATCGACGAGCAGGGCAACATGATCCAGCCGGGCCGCGATGAGTTCGGCCCCGAGGATGAGCGTGGGCCGGATGCACCGCCTGCCGCCAGTCAGGACTTCCTCGAGGAAGCCACCGGCGGGGCCTTGCCGCAGCAGAGCCAGCGACCCCAGCGCGAACCACGCAGGCCGCCGCCGCAACCGGCTATCAAGCCGAGCGAATGAGGCGCTGCGCAT
>DLGU01000123.1:13096-16250 GCA_002482865.1 Porphyrobacter sp. UBA7686 | reverse complement strand
GGTGGCGCGCGTGTTCGTGGACAAATGCTGCGAACTCATCGTGAGCGACAAGCTCGACACCGCCACGGCGAGTATGGCCAAGTACTGGTGCTCGGACCTGCAGTGCAAGGTGATGGACGAATGCCTGCAACTGCACGGCGGCTACGGCTACATGTGGGAATACCCGATCACGCGGGCCTACGCGGACGCGCGCGTGCAGCGCATCTACGGTGGCACCAACGAGATCATGAAGGAAGTGATCTCGCGCTCGATCTGAGGGAGTATCTGACATGACCGACCCCCTCGACTTTACCGGCAAGCGCGTCGTCGTCATCGGCGGGTCGAGCGGGATCGGGAATGGCATTGCCCACGGGTTCCGGGGGCGGGGCGCGAGCGTCACAGTCACCGGGACGCGGCCCGATTTCGGCGATTACCTTGAAGCCGAGGACGCTGATTTCACGGGGCTCGATTACCGCCAACTCGACCTGACGGATCGCGATGCGGCTGACCGGCTGGCGGCAGAATTGGGCGCGGTGGATGTCCTCGTCCTCTCCCAAGGGACGGTGCGCTACGGGCGGCAGGAGTTCACTCGCGAGGGCTGGGATGCGGTGGTCGATATCAACCTCAACTCGGTGATGGACGCCGCCCGCGCCTTTCACCCTGCGCTGGCTACCGCCAAGGGCGCGATTATCATCATCTCCTCGGTCGCCGCGTTCAAATCGACCATCGGCACACCCGCCTATGCCGCCTCCAAAGCAGGCGCCGCGAGCCTCACCAAGACGCTGGGCGAGGCCTGGGCGCGCGATGGCATCCGGGTCAACGGCATCGCGCCGGGGCTGGTGCCGACCAAGCTGACGAGCGTCACCACCGAACACCCCCAACGCCTCGAAGCCAGCCTCAAGGCAATCCCCCTGCGCCGCATGGGCACGCCCGAGGACATGGCGGGCGCCGCGCTGTTCCTCGCCTCCCCCTTGAGCGCTTACATCACCGGGCAAACGTTGGTGGTGGACGGAGGGCTGACGCTGGGCTGATGCGCAAAAGCTGGCCGCGCTGCCATCGGCACGGGCAGTTCGGCATGGCCTCTTTCCTACAGGTAGCGGCCGGGTGCAGGGTCGCGAGAATTGAACGACGGCTAAGCTACAGCGGGAAGCAGGGGGGGGCTGTAATGCCAATCTGTCAACTTTGTTTTCTGGCCTAAAACGTCAATATAAACAAGAATTTAAAAGCCTGTTTGCCGCTTGACACCCTGTCAACTTTGTCAACTTTGGCGGTAACAATATTTCACGATCAGCCAATCAGAGGTAATCCATGCAATTCACCCGCCTTGGCAAATCCGGCCTCACCGTCTCGCGCCTGTGCCTCGGCTGCATGAGCTATGGCGATACGTCCAAGGGCTGGCACGGCGACTGGCTGCTGGGCGAAGATGCCGCGCGGCCGTTTTTCCGCGAGGCGCTGGAGGCGGGGATCAACTTCTTCGATACCGCCAACATCTATTCGGGCGGCACCTCGGAGGAGATCACCGGCAAGCTGCTGCGCGACATGGCGCGGCGTGACGAGATCGTGGTCGCCACCAAAGCCTTTGGCGTGTGGCGCAATGCCCCCAATTGCGGCGGGCTGTCGCGCAAGGCGCTGTTTGCGGCGATCGACGATTCTCTGACGCGGCTCGGCATGGATCATGTCGACCTGTTCCAGATCCACCGCTGGGACGATGTGACGCCCATCGAAGAAACGATGGAGGCGCTGCACGACATCGTGAAGGCGGGGAAGGCGCGCTATATTGGCGCGTCGTCGATGTATGCGTGGCAGTTCGCCAAGGCGCAGGAGGTGGCGCGGGCGAATGGCTGGACGCGGTTCATTTCGATGCAAAACCAGCTCAATCTGCTCTACCGCGAGGAGGAGCGCGAGATGCTGCCGCTCTGCGCGGATCAGGGCGTGGGCGTGATCCCGTGGAGCCCGCTTGCGCGCGGGCGGCTGACCCGGCCTTTCGGTGAAACCACGGTGCGCAGCGAGACCGACGTGGTCGGCAAGGCGCTCTACAAGGCGGAAGACGCGGCAGACCGCGCGGTGATCGATGCGCTCGCCGATCTCGCCGCCCGGCGCGGCGTTCCGATGGCAAGCCTTGGGTTGGCGTGGCATTTCACCAAGCCGCAAGTCGCCGCTCCGATCATCGGTGCGACCAAGCCGCAGCATATTGCCGATGCCGTGGCCGCGCTGGATATCGTGCTGTCGGCGGAGGAGATCGCCGCGCTTGAAGCGCCTTACCGGCCCAAGTTCCCGACCGGGATGGGGATGCCGATGCCCGCAATGGACAAGGTTTCGGTGCTCGGCGGGTGATTGCGCGGCGATTGTTACATACAACTGAAATCCAGTCACAAACGCGTCACACACCTGCGCCACTCCGGTATCAAACCGGGGCTGGCAGAACATGGATGTCGTCAATATCTTCCTGACAGGCGAACTGGGCGAAAGCCTGGAGGATTTCGTCCATGATCAGCGGCGTTTCACCTTCGACCGGCTCGGCCCGGAAGGCCCGCGGCGGCTGGTTGAGGGGCCGATGTGGGCCTTCGTCGACTGGGTGATGCCCGAACTGGCTGGGCTGGAGCTGTGCCGCCGCCTGCGCGCCGATTCGCGGACGGCAGATGCCCATGTGACGATGGTGCTGGAAGAAGACGATGCCGAGGATCGTCGCCGCGCGCTGCGGGCCGGAGCGGATGATTATGTGATCGGGCCTTTGACGCGCACCGCCGTGCTCGACCGGGTGCTGGCGCTGCAATCGCGCGGGGCGGAGCGCAACGCCACCCGGCGGTTCGAACTCGGCGCGCTGACGATCGACATGGCGGCGCTTCAGGCGCGCTGGGACGAGACGCCGATCGTGCTGCGGCCCAACGAGTTTCGCCTGCTGCGTTTCCTCGCCGAAAACCCCAACCGGGTGCTGACGCGCGAAGACCTGATCAGCGGCCTCGGCAAGCGCGAACCGCCGATTGACGAGCGGACAGTGGATGTGTGGATCGGCCGGTTGCGGCGCGCGATCAAGTCGGCCGGCGGCGGCAACCCGCTGCGCACGGTGCGATCGCTGGGGTATGTGTTCGATTTGGGGTGATTGATGAGGATAGAGCCCGTTGCCCCTTGTCAAACACGGGGCGACGGGAGTGGTAGAGGCCGAAGCCTCTACCCG
>DLGU01000123.1:11359-13035 GCA_002482865.1 Porphyrobacter sp. UBA7686 | reverse complement strand
CGGTTGCCGTTCACTTCCTGGAACTCAAAATTGTCGCGCCCGAAGATGTTGCGTGCCTCCAGCGACAATTCGAGCGGCAGACCGCCCAGCTTGATCTCGGACCGGGCGACCAGATCGACTGTGAGGCCCGGATCTTCCACCACATCGGGCAGTGCCCCACCGCGCAGGGTCACACGCTCGCTCGCATAATTGAACAGCACGGTGAACTGCTGGACCTTGTCGAGATCCTCGATGCCGAGCGACAGGTTGGCGACGTGATCGGACTGGCCGACCAGCGGCGAGCCATCGTCGAACAGCTGGCTCGCCAGCTGGCCGGTTGCGCCGGGGATCGGGGCCAGATCGGTCGCGCCCACCGAAATGGTCGACTGGGTGTAGGTGTAGTTGGCGATGATCAGGAACTGCTTGGTTTCGAAGAACCCGCCCCAATCGGCCAGATCAATGCCGTATGAGGCATCAAGCTCGGCCCCGTAAAGCTCCGCTGAAGGCGCGTTGGCATAGCTCGTCTCGATGATGCCCGGCGCGGTAATCAGGAAGTTTTCGATCGGGTTGTCGATCTTCTTGTAGAACCCGGCGAGGCTCACCTTCTTCGGGCCGCCCAAGTAATACTCGGCGCGCGCTTCGACGTTGATCAGCTCGCTGTCCTGCAAGAACGGGTTCCCGCGGAAACGGCGGTTGCTCTCGGGATCGAAATAGGTCTGTTCCACCAACTCGCGGAACTGCGGGCGGGCGATGGTCTGCGAGGCTGAGAGCCGCAGCTGGAGATCGTCGATCGCTTCCCAAGTGATTGTGGCAGACGGCAGGAAGTAGTCGTTGGCGATCCGCGTCGGGTTGGCAAGATTGCCGCCGCCGAAGGTGAGATCGGGCGCCGCGACCTGAAGCCCGTCTTCATAACGCACGCCAGCTTCGATATTCAGACGATCGGTCGGACGGAAGCGGGCCAGACCGTAGCCTGCATGGGTCGTCAGCGCCGCATTGAACACTGGGAAGGGCGTCGGATCGGACACAGTGACGTTGAAGAACGGCGTGCCATCGGGGAATTCCGCCAGCACCGCCCCGTTGATGATGTCACCCGGACGGCGCAGGCCCAAGGCTCGCAGCGCGGTGTTGAGTTCCGCCGAGGAGCCGAGCAGCGGGCGGATGATAAAGGACAATGAGCGGCGGGTGGTGTCCGAATAGGCATAGCCCGCGGTCAGCGACAGGGTGTCGGAGACTTCGAAGGTGACGTCCGCACCGCCGAACCACAGTTCTTCGGTGAGGTCTTCGAAACCGACCTGAATTCGCTCGGTCCCGCCGATCTGCGCGCCGACATCGACCACGAATTTGTCACCGAACGGATCGCCGGGGATGTTGGTGCGGATGTAAGGGACGATGGCGTTGTAGGGTGCCTCGCGGTCGGTGCGGGCATAGCCGCCGCGCAGATCGAGCTCGAAGGCGTCGAAGTTGAATTCAGCAACGATCTGCGAATCCATCAGCTGACGTTCGAACCAGCCAGTCTGCTGGGTCTGGAAGTCGAACGGGCGAGCAACGTCAGTGAAGCTGTCCGTGCCGGTCGCCAACCGCGCGGTCTTGAGGGTGTCGCGGATGTAGAGGTTGGTCCAGCGGATGGTGTGCTCACCAATGTCGAGCCCGATGCCGATGAGGCCGTTCACCAGCACCTTGTTATCGGTGATGAAGTT
>DLGU01000123.1:4814-11243 GCA_002482865.1 Porphyrobacter sp. UBA7686 | reverse complement strand
ACCTCGAACGACGCGCCGCCGGTGATGTTGGCGCTGAAGTTGATCGGCAGCTCGTCATTCTTTTGAAGCGTGACGAGATTAAGCGGCATGATCTGCCCGGCGAGCTGGCGCTGCACGTCGATCGGTGCATCATTGACGCGGGTGCCGCTGGCGATCAGGCCTTGCAGCGCGGTCGGGAAATCGCGGTTGCCGTTGTCGAAGCCGAAGGTGTCCCAGCGGCTGCCGAAATAAGTCAGGCCGTTCTGGAAGGTTGTTTCGGTATCGCCGCTGCCGGTGAAACCGATGGTGAGAAAGTCCTCGGTCGGGATCGCCTTGGTGGTGAGGTTGATCACCCCGCCGCCGAACTCGCCCGGGAAGTTGGCCGAATAGGTTTTCTGCACCAGTGAAGATGCGATCACGCTGGTCGGGAAGATGTCGAGCGGGACAACGCGGCTCAGCGGCTCGGGGCTGGGGAGCGGCAGGCCGTTCAGCAGCGCGAGCGAATAGCGATCGCCCAGACCGCGCACAAAGACACGGCCATTGCCGACCAGCGACAGGCCGCTGACCCGCGCCAGCGCGCCGGCGATGTCGCCTTCGCCGGTACGGGCGATATCGGCCTCGCTCAGCACGCTCAGAACCTGGCCTGAGTTACGCGCCGGATCGCGGTTGCGCCGTCCGGTGACGATGATCCCGCCGCCCGGAACCGAGATATCGGTTTCTTGCAAATCCTCAGCCGGAGGCTCGCCCTCCACCTCTTGGGTAAGCGGGTCCTGCGCCGCTTCCTCTTCCTGCGGCACATCCTGCGCATGCAGAACAGACGGCAAGGTGAGCGACGTGGTGAGAAGCAGCAGCCCTGCCAGGCGCGTGCCGGTCGACATAGGTGAGGACCCCCTCATGAAATGGTCAGTCTGTATGTGAAAATGGGGGAGGCGCGGCGATGAAGCTGCGTCTCCCCCGACCGTGTCATTTTCGCCGCTTAGGCCGGGTAGACCGGAAGCGAAGTGCAGGCGCCGGTCGCGCTGCCGAAGTTCTGGATCGACGAGTTGCAGGTCCAGTTGCCGAAGATGGTGGTCAGCGCCGCGCCGTTCTGGATCGCGCCGACGAAGGTGCGGGTCGGGAAGAAGGTCGCACGGGTGTTGGCGTTGAAGGCCGTCCGGCCGGTTTCGCCCGCGCCGTTGACCACACCATTGGTGAGCGTGATCGCGAAGGCGAGGTTGTTGTTGGTGCCTGCATTGATGCGCGCCGCAACGTCGGCATTGCTGTTGCCGCCGCCGCCGCGGATGGGATCAGTCGCCGGGCAATCGCCGACCACCGAATCTACGCCGATGATTGCGGCGAGCGTGGTGGGCTCGTCGATCTGGAAGCAGTGGTTGGTGCCGGCGTTGATCACGCCGTTGGTGAGGCCGAGCGCCGCACCGCCGCGCGCCTGGACAACCTGCGGCGCGCCGTCACGCATCACGAAGGTGAAGTTGTTCACTTGGAAGCGGGTCTGCGGGATCGCGTTGGAAGGCGTACGGTCGGCAACGTTGGGCGAATCGAGTTCGATCGCGCGGTCACCGGTGGTCGAACGCTGCACCGCGATCACGGTGTCGAGGTTGACGATCGCGCCGGTGTCGACGTCGAGCGAGTCGTCCGACGCGCCGATGATCGCAAAGTTGCGGGCGTTGAACCCGCCGCCGAAGAACTCGACGCCGTCATCCGAACTGTTGAACGAGACGAGGTTCTCGATCACCGTGCCCGAACCTGCGCCGCCGGTGGTGAGCGACTGAAGCTCGTTGTTCGGCGCCAGCTCGAAGCCCGAGAAGCGGATCTGGTTGAAGCGGAACGAGCCTGAGCTGTCCGCCGCGTTCGCACCGCCGAACGGGGTGGCAACCGCCGCGCCTTCCAACCGACCTTCGCAAGTCGGGTTGGCGTTGGGGTTGGCAGTGGTGTTGAACACACCAGTCGAGCAATCCGAAATCGGCGCGCGGCCGAGCAGCACGACGCCGCCCCACTGCTGCTGATCATTGTCGCTGGCGAGACCCTGAATGTTATCGCGGCTGGTCCAGATGATCGGACGATCGGCGGTGCCGTTCGACTGGATCGCGTTGCCGCGGTTCACGACAAGATAGGAATCTTGCTGGCCGAACAGGACCACGCCCGGTTCAACCGTCAGCGTGACCGTAGTGCCAGTGCTGGCAAAGCCGCGATCCGCGCCGACTTCGACGCGGCCGGGAATCTGATAGACTAGGCCGCGGATGAAGCGCAGCGTGTCCGAACTGGTGAAGCGGGCAGGCAGCTGGCAGACGCGGTACGTGCCGGTCGGGCCGGACAGCGTGCCAGCATCGGTCAGGCCGCCAGCCGTGGTGATGGTCGGGCAGCCAGCCGCCGGTGTGACCAGCGCTTGAGTCGGGGTCGGCGTCGGGGTCGGGGTGGGCGTCGGGGCCGGATTGTTGATGATGATGTCGCCGCTGGTGCCCGGCGAGACGATTTCATCCGCGCCGCAGCCAGCCAGAGCGACCAGACTGCAACCCATGATCAGAGTGCGTTGAAAGTTTTTCACAGCGAGCGGTCCCCTCTTGAGCCGAGAATCGAGTTAGGCGCGAAGTTTGTTGCGCTGGGGGCTCGCTAGGGGGCGGCCATGACAGAATTCTTGCATCATGACAGACGTGTGTCAGTTCAGCGATTATGACCGAAGAAAGACAAATGCGACAAAGCCGCGCGAAAAGCAGCGGGATGCAGCGCGCGAGATCGTAACATTAAAAGTGTGCAAAATCAGAGAGATGACGGCTTAAATTACAAATAAATTACAATGTTTCAGTTTTGTTGCATCGGCCTTGCAAGTGAGTCATCTTCTGCATCGTTCACACAGGAGCCACGCCGATGTCCGTTACCGCTTTCGCACTCGCGCTGTTTGCTGCGACCCCGCTGGCAGGGGCCCCTTCCGCTCACCTCAAGGATCCGGAACTGGCGGTACAGCCGCTCGCCGCTGGCCGTGCCGAACAGGCGCTGGCGACGCTTCAGAAGGCGAGCGCGGCCGATCCGCATGACGCCGCCGTGCTGATCAATCTCGGCATCGCCTATGCGCAGGCGGGTGACGACGTGAAGGCGCGGGATGCGTTCGAAGCGGCCCTGGCCTGCCACGAAGTGGTCGAACTCGACACCGCGGATGGCAGCGCCACCGATTCGCGCCGTCTGGCCCGCAAGGCGATCAAGATGCTCGAGCGCGGCGAGTTCCGCGCGCCCGCGATGCGCGGCGAACAGCTGACCCTTCGCGATTGATTGCAACGCGGCCCTCGGGTCGCACTGAGGCTGCAAACGGGCGGGCTGCAGGGGGCAGCTCGCCCGTTTTGCTGCCCGCACCGAAGGCTGGCGGCGGGGCTTTCGCAAGACTGTCACCTGCGTGTCATTTAGGATAGACAAAGGGAGATATTCTGGAGGGCCGAGACATGATTCTCGCCGCGGCTTGCCGCGTCATGATTGTTACTGTTGCACTCGGGCTTGCATCCCAGGCGCAGGCGGACGTGCTCGAACTGGGCGCTGACGGCGCGCGCTGGGTGGCAGGGCCGCTTGCGGGCCAGTCTCTCGCCCCGCCTGTTCCGGTCGATCCCGAGACCGCATCTTCCGTGCCGCTCACCGCAGCAGACCTCGACTTTGCCGAGGCTCCTTCGCTCCCCGAACACGCCATTGCCGATCCTGCGCGCCATGCCGCCGGGATACCACTGCGCTATCACGCCAAAATCCTTGAGCTCGCCGTCCGGTTCGACCTGTCGCCGAGCCTGCTCGAAGCGCTGGTATGGCAGGAAAGCCGCTGGAACGAGAACGCGGTCTCGCCTGTAGGCGCACAGGGGCTCGCCCAGCTGATGCCGGGCACCGCGCGCTATCTCGGGGTGAACCCGCACGATCCCTTCGCCAATCTCGAAGGCGGAGCACGGTATCTGCGCGAACAGCTCGACCGGTTTGGCGGCAATCTGGAAAAGGCGCTGGCCGCTTACAACGCTGGGCCGGGCCGGGTCGAACGAGCTGGGGGTATCCCCAATATCCGCGAGACAAAGCAGTATGTTACCGCCATTATGGGGCGGCTCGCCAACCATTCGCGTATCGTCGGCCAGTGACCGGCGGCGTTCAAACCACATGAAAGAATGACCGAGAAATGATGTCGCTGTTCCGTCTTCCTGCCCGTATTGCTGCTACCCTCGTGCTGGCGCTCACACCGAGCGTTGCCTTTGCGCAAACTGCCGATCCAGCCGGCTCCGGCCCGATCAACAATGCGCTGCTGTGGTTGCAAGGCACGTTGCTCGGCACGGTCGCGACCACGATTGCGGTGATGGCAGTTGCGGCGATTGGCTTCATGATGCTGACCGGCCGGATGAACTGGCGCTTTGGCGCGACTGTGATCATCGGCGTGTTCATCCTGTTCGGCGCGACCACCATCGTCGCCGGCATCCAGTCGGCTGCGGGTTAAGCGTCCGTGAGCGAGCTGATCCGCCAACCGGTCCACCGTTCGCTGACGCGGCCGCAGATGTTTCTCGGCGTGACGATGAACTTTTTCATCATCAACATGATGGTGACGACGATCGCGTTTCTGATCCTTCGCAATTTCCTGATCAGTAACGGCCTGCTGATCGTTGTCTTTCTGCTTGTGCCCGGCGTGATGCACGTGATCGGCTATTTCGCCTCGCTGCGCGAACCGCGCGTTTTCGACCTGTGGATCACCAAGGTTTCGAAATGCCCGCGCGTTCCCAATTTCAAGCGCTGGGGATGCAATTCCTATGCGCCTTAAGGACGCCATCTCATGGTGAAGTGGATCGGAGCCGCCGCCTGGAGCGCCAAGGAAGCCCGCGTCGGCGACCGCCTGCCCTATGCGCGCCTGGTTGACGAGAACACCGTGCTGCTGCGCGATGGTTCGGTGATGAGCGCCATTCAGGTGCCCGGCCTGCTGTTCGAAACCGAGGATTCTGACGCTCTGAACGCTCACGCCGCGACGCGTGAGGTCATGCTTCGCAGCACGCTCGATGCGCGGTTCGTGATGTATCACCACGTCATTCGCCGCCGGGTGGAAGTGGAACTGGAGGCTGAATTTCCCGATGCCCTGTCGCGCCATATCGACGCGCGCTGGAAGCAGCGGCTGGCGGGTGGATCGCTCTTCATCAATGACCAGTTCGTCACCCTGATCCGCCGCCCTGCGCGCGGCAAGACCGGCCTGCCGGAGCGGGTTTCCAAGTTCTTCTCCCGGCAGGGCCAGGACGAACCCGAGGCCGATGCTAAGGACATCCGCAGCCTCAAGGCGGCGATCACGGGTCTCGTCGCCTCGCTCCAGAATTACGGCGCGGCGGTGTTGGGCGATTACCAATCGCCAAGCAGCAGCGATGGCGGGACCAATTCGGAAATGCTGGAGCTGCTTTCGGCACTCTACAACGGCGAGATGCGCCCGGTGCGCCGCCCTTCGCCCGAGACCGATATCGGCCACATGCTGCCCTATCGCCGCGCCTCCTTCGGGCTTGACGCGATGGAGCTTCGCGGGAGCGCCGCGCCCGATTTCGCCGCGATCCTCGGTTTGAAGGACTACCCCGAGGCGACTTCGCCCGGCCTGCTCGACAATCTCCTGCGCCTGCCGTTCGAGATGGTGGTGACCGAAAGCTACGCCCCCAACGAACGCACCACCGCCAAGGAACGCATTGATCTCGCCTTGCGCCGTTCCCGCTCCGTGGACGAGGAAGCCGCTGCCGAACGGGCCGACATGCTCGCCGCGCGTGACGCGCTGGGCAATGGGGCGGTGGGCTTTGGTGACCATCACTTGACCGTGCTGGTGCGCGAGACGACGCTGCCCCGGCTCGACGATGCGATGGCCGCCTGCGCCGCAGCCCTCGCCGATACTGGCGCGATTGCGGTCCGCGAGGACACCAATCTTGAACCCGCCTTCTGGGCGCAGTTCCCCGGCAACGAGGAATATATCGTCCGCCGCGCGCTCATTTCCTCGGCCAATATGGCGGGCTTCGGCAGCTTCCACGGCTTTGCGCTGGGGCAGGCGAGCGGCAATCACTGGGGCGACGCGGTGACGCTGCTGGAAACGACCAGCGCGACGCCGTTCTTCTTCAATTTCCACCACGGCGATCTGGGCAATTTCAGCGTCATCGGGCCAAGCGGTTCGGGCAAGACCGTGGTGATGAATTTCCTCGCCGCGCAGGCGCAGAAGTTCCGCCCCCGCACCATCCTGTTCGACAAGGATCGCGGCGCGGAGCTGTTCATTCGCGGGATCGGCGGGCGGTACAGCCGCATTGCGCCGGGCGACCCGACCGGGTTCAATCCGCTCTCGCTTCCCGATAGCCCCGCCAACCGCGCCTTCCTGCGCGATTGGCTCGCCGTGCTGCTTAAGGCTGAGGGCCCGGAGGAATATTCGACCATCAGCGCCGCCGTCGATGCGACTTATGGCAATGATCCGAGCCTGCGCCGGTTGCGCCATTTCAAGGA
>DLGU01000123.1:0-4703 GCA_002482865.1 Porphyrobacter sp. UBA7686 | reverse complement strand
CGCGACCGGCTCGATCTGAGCGAGCGTGTGCTCGGGTTCGACATGACCGCGCTGCTGGAAAACCCCCGCCTGCGCACACCGACAATGATGTACCTGTTCCACCGCATCGACGAACGGTTGGACGGTCAGCCGACCATGATCCTGATCGATGAAGGCTGGAAGGCGCTGGACGACGAGGTCTTCGCCGCGCGCATTCGCGACTGGCTCAAGACGCTGCGCAAACGCAACGCTCTTGTCGGGTTTGCGACGCAATCGGCGCGCGATGCGCTCGACAGCCGGATTTCCACCGCGCTGGTTGAACAGACTGCGACGATGGTGTTCATGCCCAACTCGCGCGCGCGGCCGGAGGATTACTGCGATGGCTTCGGCCTGACCGATCACGAATTTGCGCTGATCCGCAGCCTGCCTGCGCACAGCCGGTGCTTCCTAGTGCGCCAGCCCGATGCGAGCGTTGTGGTGCGGCTCGATCTGTCGGGTGCGCCTGAAGTGCTGACGATCCTTTCGGGCCGTGAAAGCGCGGTGCGGCGGCTCGATCTGCTGCGTGAAGCGGTGGGCGATGCGCCTGCGGCATGGTTCTCGGCGCTCACTGGTCGGCCGTGGCCTGATGGTGAAGTCGATCAGGACGGCCAGCCCATGTGGCAGGCGGCCGAATGACAACCACCTGCGATCTTGCCGCCCAGTCGATGGGCACCGGCGTCTCTGCCGCACTCAGCGCGGTCGATTGCATCGCCGCCACCGTCTCGGAGCAGGCTTTCAACCGCCTGTTCGGGACCGAGGGGCAATTGGCCTTTGCCCTGACGGTGTTGCTGGGGCTGTATGTCGCCTTCTTCGGCATCTCGTTGATGCTTGGTCGGTCGAACCTGTCGGTGCGTGCGCTGCTGCCACGGATGATGACGCTGGGTCTGGTGCTGACGTTCGCGACCAGTTTCGTCGCCTTCTCGACGATCTTCTACAACATCTTCATCGGCGGGCCGGATCAAATCGCGGGCATCCTCACCGGTGTGCAGGGCGAAAGCGCGACCGCGGTGTTCGCGCAGAAGCTCGACGTGGTGTTCCTCGCGATCCAGCAGGCGAGCGGGGATACCAAGGATATTGCCGCTTTTTCGCCGCCGGGCATGATGTGGATGGGCGCGATGCTGTTGCTGCTCGGCACGGTCGGTCTGCTTGTGACGGCGCGGATCGCGCTGGCGCTGTTGCTCGCGGTGGGGCCGATTTTCGTGGTGCTGGCCTTGTTCGAAGGCACGCGCGGCCTGTTCACCGGCTGGCTCAAGGGGCTGACGATGATGGCGCTCGCCCCACTGTTTGCGGTGCTGGGCGGGTCGATCATGCTGGAGATGGCCGTGCCGGTGCTCGCCGCATTGGTGGCCGTGCCCGGGCAGATCGATCAGCAGGCGGCGATGGCGTTCTTCGTGGTTGGCGCGGTGCACATGGCGCTGATGCTGTTATCGCTCAAGGTCGCCTCGAGCATGGTGGCGGGCTGGCAGGTGTTTGGCCTGGTGCCGGAAAAAGAGCACAGCCGCAGCCATGACAGCCCGCGCTCCGTGCCAGTGCCGCAGCCGGTTGGCACAGCCCCGCGCAACACCAACGTCGCTCCGGCTAGCCCCGGCCTAGCCCCGCGCCGAGTGGATCTAGGCGTACTCCAGACCGTGACCGCCGCAAACGATGCAGGGCCTGCGGGCACCGCGTCGCGCGAGACCCGTGTCTATGCGACGGGCGGCGGGGGCGGGCAGGTGGTGCCCTTGAACCCTGCCACCTCGCGCACCCGCGGCATCGGCAACCGTTTCCGTTCGGCATCGTCTGCCAAGCCTGTGCCCGCGCCGAAAGCCCCCCCTCCGGAGACCTATCAATGACCCGCGTCGCGCTCCTCGCGAGCCTCGCTCTCTGCCTTGCCCTGAGCCCTTCTGAGCCTGTCGCAGCGCAGGACAACCGCTTGCAGACACTCGTTTTTGACGAGAATGTTGTGGTGCGGATCGATGGAAAGGTGAAGGTCCAGACCACAATCAAGTTCGCGCCCGACGAAGTGATCGAGAATGTCGCGATCGGCGATTCCGCCGCGTGGCAGGTGCAACCGAACAAGGCGCAGTCGATCCTGTTCGTAAAGCCGCTGGAAACCGACGCGCGCACCAATATGACCGTGGTGACGGACAAGCGCACCTACCTGTTCGATCTGGTTGCGTCCCCAAGAAATTCAGCGCTTTACGTGCTGCAATTCCGCTATCCCGAGCTGGAAAAAGCCGCCGAGGAAGCGCGTCTCGCCGCCATCGCCGAAGCCGAGGCGCAGGCCATACGCGCGCTCGAAGCACCTGAGGAAGTGGCTGTCGCGGCTGATCCCTATTCGGTGAGCGATCCGGCCAATCTCAACTTCGCCTGGGCCAGTGCCGGTGCGCGCGACCTGCTGCCGTCACGCGCCTATGACAATGGCAATGCGGTGTTTCTGACCTGGCCGCGAGGTGTTGCGATTCCGGCGATCCTCGTGACCAATGCGACGGGTGAAGAAGGGCCGGTCAATTACACCGTGCGCGGCGATACGCTGGTGGTGGACGGGGTGCCGCCGCAGATCATCCTGCGCTCTGGGCGCGACACCGCGACGATCACCAACACTGGCCCGATGGCGCCTTCGGCCCGCCAAGCGGAGCTGACCGCGCCGCGCAAGAAGGGGTCGTGATCATGTCCATTGCCATCGAATCCGCCAAGGAGAGCATCTGATGCGTCTGGCTATGCGTTTGCCGCCCAAGAAGGGCGATGGCCCAACTGGCGAGAGCGGTGATCCGCGCGAGCGGGAATCGGCCGAGATCATCGATCTCGCCAGCCGCGCCGCCTTTCCCGCCGTCACCGACCGCAAGGCCAAGGGTGACGGGTTCCAGATGGCTGCCGGGGTCGCGGTCGTTGGCCTGCTGGGTGCTGTCACCTTCTGGGCAATGAACTCGGCGCGCACGCCTGATCCGCAGGGGATCGGGAACCCCGCCGTTGCTCCGCCGCCGCCTGCCGCGCCCGCTGCGGTGCCGCCGGTTGGGAATCCCGCGCAGCAGCCCGGTGCCGTGCCCATGGCACCGCAAGGCGATCCTGCGCCGATGCCAGTGCTCGCCAACAATCCCGCAATCATCCCCGGCATGGCGGTCAATCCCTATGCCACCCCGCAGCTGGTGTTCGATGCGAGTCGTGCCGCGGGAAGCGCGCGGCTTGCCGAAGCGCCGCTGGGCGCTCCGGCGGCGGGCACGGCGGGGAACGTGGCCGGAATAGGCGGTGCCGCAGCTTTCGCAGGCCAGATCGGCGGCGTCGGCGGCGTGCCCGCACAGGCACGGGCGATGACTAATCCTTCGACCACAGTGACAGAAGGCACGCTGATCCCAGCCGTGCTCGAAACCGCGATCAACACCGATGTGCCGGGCTATGTCCGCGCCGTGGTGAGTCAAGATGTGCGCAGCTTTGATGGCAAGCGGGTGCTTGTCCCGCGTTCGTCGCGCCTGATCGGGCAATATCAGGCGGGCGTCGAACAAGGTCAGCGCCGCGCCTATGTGATCTGGACACGTCTGATCCGGCCCGACGGCGTCTCGGTCAACATCGCTTCACCCGCAATCGGGTTTGACGGGACGACCGGGCTTGAGGGTGACGTCAACAGCCACTTCCTCAAGCGCTTCGGCTCGGGGTTGCTCCTGTCGGTTGTGGGCGGTTTGGGCGCGCTGGCAACTGGCGGCGTGGGCGGCGTGATCGTCGCGGGGGGCGCGCAAAGCGCGGCCAATTCGGCCGTACAGTCGCAGGGGCAGATCAGCCCGACGATCAGGGTGCGCGCCGGGGAGCCGATCAAGGTCTACACCGCACGCGATCTTGATTTCAGCATGGTCGGCAACTGACGGCATGAGCGCGGATATCCACCGGCTCGGCATGGGAGAGGGCGATGAACAAGCCGGGGGGGCGGTGCCGCTCTCGGCCGAACGCAGCGTCTATCTCGACGCCTATCTCGCGCCGTTCCGCCGCTGGCTTGACCGTGACACGGTGACCGAAATCATGGTTAATGGTCCGGGCGAGGTTTGGATCGAGGATGCCGCCAGCCCCGGAATGCAGCGGATCGAAACCCCGGAGATTGACGACCGGCTGGTGCAGCGCCTCGCCGAACAGGTTGCGCGGGTTTCGCATCAAGGGATCAACCGCGAACATCCCTTGCTGGGCGCGACCCTGCCGGATGGTGCGCGTGTGCAGTTCTGCGGGCCGCCCGCTAGCCGCAAGCATTGGGTCATGGCGATCCGCCGCCATCGCCGGCTCGACCTGCCGCTCGACGCCTATGACACTGGCCCTCTGGCGGGCGAGATGCAGTTCGATCTGCCCGATCCGCAAAGCCAGCCCATCGCCTTTCTGCGCGCTGCCATCAGTTCGCGGCGCACCATCCTGATTTCGGGCGGCACCAGCACCGGCAAGACCACCTTCCTCAACGCCATGCTCGGTGAAATCCCGGCGCAAGAGCGTGTGGTGCTGGTCGAAGATACGCCCGAATTGAAATTCCCCGGCGACAACGCGGTCGGCTTGGTCGCGGTCAAGGGTGAGCTGGGGGAGGCCAAGGTCACCGCCAACGAATTGCTGCAAGCCGCCCTGCGCCTCAGGCCCGACCGGATCGTTCTGGGCGAATTGCGCGGCGCGGAGAGCGTCAGCTTCCTGCGCGCGATCAACACCGGCCACCCGGGCAGCTTCTCGACCATCCACGCCAACTC
>DLGU01000001.1:2108-12679 GCA_002482865.1 Porphyrobacter sp. UBA7686 | reverse complement strand
CCCTACGGCACGCTGCTGTGCGTGTCGGACAAGCCGCTCCACGGCGAGATCAAGCTGCCGGGGCAGGCCAACAAGTTCTACGAGGAAGCCATCGCCGCCCACTTGCAGATGGGAATCGTTGCGGTCTCGCGTTTGCGGGACGAAGGCGACCGGCTGCACAGCCGCAAGCTGCGCGCCTTCAACGAACCGCCGTTCCGGTAAGAACTGGCAGCCTATCACGCCCCGCCCGACCCCAAGGGAAAGGCGGGGCGCTGATACCGGTCTACAGGTCGTCGCGCCCGCCGGTGAGCTCGATTTCCTTGTTGTCGGCGGATTCGGCCACGATCTTGAGCAGGCTGCCCAGTTGCGCTGCAGTCATGCTGTCGAGCACCTTGACCACGAAATAGAGCACATCGCCACGGATTTCCCAGCTACCGACCTTGTTGGTGCTCGAATCTTCCAAGAGCACGAGCGCCTTGCTGCCGGTAACCTTATCTTCCTCGATCCGGGCAGCAGGCGCGAAGATTTCGCGGATCGTCATGCCGCTCACCGTCTGCGTGGTGCCAGAGACAAACACAATCTGGGTGCGACCTTCGTCGCTGTAATCGAACAACAGCTTGTAATCGCCGTCCTTGTCGACCTCGTACTTGAGTCCCTCCTTGTCGAGGCGCGTCGCCACGCTCCGATCCTGTGCCGCAGCGGGAACCGCGGAAACGAGCGCAAGTCCGGTCAATGCCAAGGCCGACAATGACAGGCGGTAACGTGTGGTCATGCAATTTCTCTCCATCAGGCACGCAGCGATCCAGCACCCTGATAGCGGCTTTGCGACGCCCGGGCTTGGAACAATTCGTCAGTTGCGCGGCAAAATCGGCATTGCATGAAGGCGCATCGCCAAGGTGACGGGCCGGGAGGCTTCGGCTAGCCTTGGGCAATCAGAACTTGCGGAGAGCCCCCATGACCAGCCCCAGTCTGTCGCGATCAATTGCGGGGCGCGTTGCCATCATCACCGGCGCGGCAAGCGGCATGGGACGCGCAACGGCGCAGCTGTTCGCCGCCGAGGGCGCGCATGTCGCAGTGGTTGACCTCGACTTGGCCGCCTGCGCGGCGGTGGCAACGGCGTGCGGCCCTGCCGCACGCCCCTATGCGCTCGATGTGGCAGATGGAAACGCCATCGTCCGCACCGTCGCGCAGGTCGCAGCGGACTTTGGCCGGATCGACATTCTGGTGAACAATGCCGGGGTATCGAGCTTTTGCGCGCTGGATGATCCCGCTTATGAGGGCGTCTGGGCCACCGCGCTGGCTGTGATGCTGACCGCGCACCAGCGGACGGTCCGCGCCAGCCTGCCGTGGTTGCGCCAGAGCGATGCCGCCCGGATCGTCAACATCGCTTCGACCGAAGGCCTCGGCGCGACCCCCGGTGATACGCCCTATGTCGCCGCCAAAACCGGCGTGATCGGGCTGACGCGCGGGCTGGCGGTCGATCTTGGGCCGGAAGGTATCACCGTCAACTGCATCTGCCCCGGCCCGATCCGCACCGCGATGACCGACGCGGTGGCGGAGGAACACAAGACGATCTTCGCGAAACGCCGCACCGCGCTCCGCCGCTATGGTGAGCCGGAGGAAGTCGCGCATATGACGCTGTCCCTCGTGCTCCCGGCGGCAAGCTACATCACGGGTGCCGCGATCCCGGTCGATGGCGGACTGATGGCGCGCAACGCCTGATCGAGCGCTAACCCCGCCCCTTGGTCTTCGTCGCCCCGCCTTTGGCATTGGCAGCGATGAAATCGATGATCTGGCCGGCGATGTCCTTGCCCGTCGCGCTTTCGATCCCTTCGAGGCCGGGGGAGGAATTGACCTCCATAATCACCGGGCCGTGGTTGCTGCGCAGCATATCGACACCGCAGACGTTCAGGCCCATGCGCTTGGCCGCGCGGACCGCAGTCGAGCGTTCCTCGGGGGTGATCTTGATCACCCCTGCGCTGCCGCCGCGGTGGAGGTTGGAGCGAAACTCATCGGGCGCGCCGGTGCGCTTCATCGCTGCGACCACCTTGCCGCCGACTACCAGCGCGCGGATATCGGTGCCGCCGGCTTCCTTGATGAACTCCTGCACCAGAATGTTGACGTTGGCCCCGCGAAACGCCTCGATCACCGACTTCGCACTGCTCATCGTTTCGGCCAGCACCACGCCGATGCCTTGGGTGCCTTCGATCAGCTTGATCACCACCGGCGGGCCATTGACGGCCTTGATGATCTCCTCGGCCTGCTTGGGATCATTGGCATAGGCGGTGAGTGGCAGTCCCAGCCCATGCTTGGCGAGGATTTGAAGGCTGCGGAGCTTGTCGCGGCTCCGTCCAATCGCCACGCTTTCGTTGAGCGACCAGATGCCGCGCATCTCGAACTGACGCAGGATCGCGAGGCCGTAGTTCGTGATCGAGGCCCCGATGCGCGGGATGACCGCGTCATAGGCGGCTATCGGCGCGCCGTTGTAATAGACTTCGGGCCGGTGGCTGGCGATGTGCACCGTGCAGCGCAGGGTATTGAGAATGTCGAGCGTATGGCCGCGCGCCTCGGCGGCCTGCTTGAGCCGCTGGTGCGAATAGAGGTTGGCGTTGCGCGCCAGCATCGCGATTTTCATGAAGTACCTTTCGTGTCCGGCGACTTAGCGGCGGATGCGCCCCATATGCGCTATCGCAGGTGATTGCAGCCACGAATGACCACTATCCACCACCATCCGCCGCCGAAGCGCGGTGCGCCCGATCAGCATCGGGAATTGCATCTGGGAACGGTCCGCCAGGCTGATCTCCGCCCGGAAGGTAAGATTACCGATGGTCAGCGGCGACTTTATGACAAAGCGGGTCTGCTGATCGCCATTCGAGCTGGTGATGCCGCGCAGATCAACATGCACCGCCTCGCAGAAATGCCGCGTCCCGTCCCAGTCGACGGCAAAGCGCACAAACCGTTCGCCATCCCTTACGAAGTCTTCGAGCACCTGGCCGTGGAGCGACGAGGTGCGTGCGCCGGTGTCGATCTTGGCGGGGATACCCGCAAGCCCAAGCTCGGGCAGGCTGACAAGTTCACGCCAGCCGACGACCATTAAAGGCTTTGGGACCCTCAAGGCAGAATCGCCATCCCGTCCCCGCCCTCACCCACTTTCAAGCGGCGCAGGACTTTGCCGCTGGCGTAATCAACCTCGGCGACAGTGTCGCTGGCCGTCTCGGCAACGTAAACCTTGGAGCCGTCGTCGGACCACAGGATCGTCACCTGAAAGCGCTGCTGCGCCTCGGCGGGACTGGATACGGGAATCGTGCGGATCACCTTTGCAGTCGCTGTATCGATGACGCTGAGGCTGCCGTCCTGAAGATCGGAGGTCACCGCGACATCGCCCTGCGGACGCACCGCGATACGCAGCGGAAAGCGGCCGGTGGCGACCGTTTCGCGCACCGCCATCGTCTGCGGATCAAGCGCGAAGGCTTGATTGGACCCGCGTGCCGAGACCCACAGGGTTTTGCCATCGGGGCTAAGCGCGATGCCCTCCGGCTCCTCACCCACCGCGACTGAAATCGGCGCACGGCGGGTGACGAGTTCGACCCGTGTCACAGTGCGCGAGCCGAGATCGGTGGTCCAGGCCGTGCGCGCATCGGGACTGACGGCGAGCATATGGCTGCCTTGCTTGCCGGTAGAGAATTCGAACAGAACCGTGGCACCGGTCAGCGGGCCGAGAATGTGGAACACCGATTGTCGACCTTCGGCTGTGACGAAGATGTTGCCGTTGTCATGCCAGACAATCCCGTGCGGCCGCGCATTGTCACCGAGGTCGATGCTCTTGACCCGCTCAAGCGTGTCGGTGCGGAACACGTCCACGCTCGTCCCGCCATAGCAGGCGAGCGCGACGTGCTGGCCATCCGGCGACGTCGCGAGTTCGTGGGGGTTGGTGCAGCTCGGCAGGCGCAGCACTTCCTCGCCGGTCGTCAGATCGACCTTGGACAGCGTGTTGCCGCGCTTGGCCGCGACGAACAGGGTGGGCGGCATGGCAGCCGCCGCCCCAGCCTGTTCAACCTCCGCAACCGGCGCACAGGCGGCGAGCGCCAAAAGCGCCGCCGCCCCAGCGAGTGATCCGCCCCCGCGCCGCATCACCAGCCGGCCTTCTCGCCCTTGTTCTGCTTTTCGAGCCATTTCATCAGCGGCGCGAAATATTCGACCATCGCGGTACCGTTCATCTGGCGCTCGCCAGTGAAGGCTTCGAGCGCGTCGGGCCATGGCTTGGACGCACCCATTTCCAGCATCGCGTTCAGCTTCGCGCCAACCTCCTTGTTGCCGTAGATCGAGCAGCGGTGAAGCGGCCCCTTCCACCCGGCGGTATCGCAGGCGGCCTTGTAAAACTGGAACTGGAGTAACCGCGCCAGGAAGTAGCGGGTGTAAGAGACGTTGCCCGGAATGTGATACTTCGCGCCCGCATCAAACCCGTCGGCGCTGCGCTCGACCGGCGGGACAACGCCCTGATACTCGCGCCGCAGCTCGTTCCAGCCGGTGTTGGTCGCCGCTTCCGGAATCGAGCCGTCGAACAGCCCCCAGCGGTAGCGATCCAGCAGCAGGCCGAAGGGCAGGAACGCGACCTTGTCCATCGCCTGACGCAACAGCAGACCGATGTCCTTGTCCGCGCTCGGGACATCCTTGGGATCGAGCATGTCAATCTGCACCTGATATTCGGGCGTGATCGACAGCGCGATCATATCGCCGATCGCTTCGTGGAACCCGTCATTGGCGCCGTTCAGGTGTAGCATGTCCTGCTTGTTATAGGCGCGTTGGTAGTAGTTGTGGCCAAGCTCGTGGTGGATCGTAATGAAGTCATCCGCGTTGGGCTTGATGCACATCTTGATGCGCAGATCATCCACATTGTCGATATCCCAAGCCGAAGCGTGGCACACCACTTCGCGGTCAGCGGGCTTGGTGAACTGGCTGCGCTCCCAGAAGGTGGCAGGCAGCGGCGCGAAGCCCAATGACGAGAAGAACTGTTCGCCCACCTTGGTCATGCCGACAGCATCAAGGTTCTTCTTGGCGATCAGATCGGTGAGGTCATAGCCGATGTCGCCCGCCCCCGCGGGCGCGACGAGGGGGTAGATATTGCCCCATTCCTGCGCCCACATATTGCCGAGCAGGTCAGCGCGGATCGGGCCCGTGCGCGGCTGGACGGCGTCGCCGTATTTCTCGTTGAGCTTGCGGCGCACATAGGTGTGGAGCGCGATGTAGAGGGGCTTCACCTCCTGCCACATCCGCTCGGTCTCGGCGGCGAACTGTTCGGGGGGCATGTCATAGCCCGAACGCCACATCGCGCCGAAATCGGCAAAGCCCAACTCTTTGGCGCCTTCGTTGGCGAGCGCGGTCATGCGGGAATAATCCTCCCGCATCGGCGCACCGACATTGTCGTGCCAGCTTGCCCACATTTCCTTCAATTCGGCGGGCGTGCGCTCGAGATTGCCCATCTCGGCCTCGATGTCGCTGCCGTTGATCGGCTGGCCATTCAGCGTACCCTTGCCGCGCCCATAGGCTGAGCCAAGACGGGTGGCGATGGCGTTGAGTTCCTCGGCCGCGCCGGGACGTGAAGGTGCAGGCAGGGCGATGCCATTGCGCAGCATATCGAGCTTGCGCCGGGTTTCTTCATCTAGGCCTTCGATCTTCGCATAGCGCGCAGCCTCGGTCGCATAGCCGACCTGCTTCAGCGTCAGCTCCGCACCATACTTGGCGGCGAGTTCGTCGCTATCATGGGTGAGGTAGGTCGCGTTGATCCACGAGACGCGCGAATACTCGACGATGAAGGCACCGAATTCGGCCTCAACCTTGGCGATCCACGCGCTGGCATCGGCGGGCGTGAGCGCTTCAGCAGCAGCAGTAGCGGGCGCGGCGGTGTCCTGCGCGGCCAAGGGGGCGGCAACAGCAATGGCGAGCGCAGCGCAACAGCAGCGCAGCAGGGGGGCGGCAAGTTTCATGGTCCAGATTCCCGTCAGTCGTGTGACAATGGAATGCGGTTTGGACGCCCCGGCAGCCGGAATCAACCCGCCTGCGTCAGGCCGCAAGGAAGCGCGCAAGCGCCTCGCCAAGGTCAGGCTTGGTCACGCTGTTGAGGTGGGTGCCGGGCACTTCGATATAGCGCGCATCAGGCAGCAGTGCGGCAAGCTCCTCGGCCGAGCCATTGTCCTGATCCTCATCGCCGCAGATCACCGCCGTCGGCATGATAATGGCGGCAAGGCGGGCAAGATCGAAATCGTCCATGGCATCCAGCAGCAGCCGTGCAGCGATGCGATCAACGCCTTGGGACTTCAGGAAGGTGCGCGCGGTATAGGCCGGATCGCCGGGCCTGATGGTGTCAAACTCGTCGATCACCCGTTTGAAGTGATCCGCGCGCCGCTCCCAATCGGACAGGCCCGCCACCCCCATCCCGCAGATCGCCAAGCGGCGTGGTTCGAGGATGCCGTAACCGACCGCGTGGATTGCGGTGCGCGCACCGAGCGAGAAACCGACCAGATCGAACCCGCCCGGCTCCAACCCGAGATGCTCGGCCAGCGCGGCAACATCGCGCACGAGCACGCCGGGGGGATAGGCGCTCGCCTCGCGCGGGGCCTCGCTTTGGCCGTGCACGCGGAAATCGAGCATGATCGCCTTGAAGCCGGCTGTCGCAAGTCGCGCGCCGTGGCCCCACTTGATCCAGTTCATTTGGGCTGACGAAAACAGGCCGTGCAGGAGCAGCACTGGGCGCCCCTCCCCCTCAGTGTGGATCGCAAGGCGGGTGCCGTCGAAGCTGGCAAAATGCTCGGTCGTGATCGTCATGCTGCGCGTGCTAGCGCGCTTCGGCGCAGGGGGCCAGCCAGTGCTTGTAGATAGTAAGCCCACTTATTATAAGTGCACGCATGAGTATGGACACAGGCTACCGACTCGCCGACAATTCGCGCCAACTGCGCCGCCTGTTTGACGAGCGTGTGCGCGGGCTGGGCATTACCGGCCCGCAGGCGCGGCTGCTGCTCTCGCTCGAACGCAATCCGGGCGAGAATCAGGCCTTCTATGCCGAGCGGCTGGAGATCGAGCCGATCACTCTCACCCGCATTGTTGACCGGCTGGAGGAGGCGGGCTGGATCGAACGCCGCAGCGATCCGGCAGACCGGCGTGCGCGCATCCTTCACCTCACGGACAAGAGCCGCGGGATCGTGACCCGGCTGCGGGTCAGCGTAGAAGGGCTGTTCGAGGAAATGCTTGCCGGGTTCGATGCGGGCGAGCGGGCGGTGTTTGCCGATCTTCTCGAACGGATCGCCACCAACCTTGCCACCGCGCGCCAACCGGAGGTGGCCCATGGCTGAAGCCGATCCCGCCATCGCTCGCGAAAAGGTGAGCGAGGCGCCTGCCCCAACCCGCAAGCCATGGGCCCGCTGGGCACTGATGCTGGTGGTGCCACTGGCGCTGGCGGCAGGCGCCCTGCTCTACTGGCAGAGCCTTGCGGGCAAGGTCTCGACCGACAATGCCTATATCAAGCAAGACATGGTCGCGGTCAGCGCCGAAGTCGGCGGGCGGATTGTCGAGGCGATGGTGACGGATGGTGCGGTGGTTCAGTCGGGCCAACTGCTGTTCCGGATCGACCCTGAACCCTTCCGCTTGCAAATCGCCGAAGCCAATGCCGCGATCGCCGGTGCACAGGCGAACGTTATCGCGCTCAGCAATGCCCCCGAACTCACCGGCACCGACATAGAGGCGGCGCGCAGCGACGTCGCCTTTGCCGAAGCGCGGTTCGAACGGGTCGCGGCGCTCAGGCAAAAGGGCTTTTCGACCAAGGCCGATTACGAGGCGGCGGAGCAAGCGGTGGTACAGGCACGCGAGGCGGTGCGGCAGGCGGAAGACCGGCAACGCGAAGCCCGCGCGCGGCTGGCCACCGGAGCGGCCGTGCCCGGCGTCAACCCGCAGGTCGCCGCGGCCGAGGCCCGGCGTGCCAATGCCCAACTCGCCCTGCGTCGCACCGAAGTGCGCAGCCCCGCCGCAGGGCGCATCGCGCAAGCGGATCGCTTGCAAGTCGGCCAGCAGGTCGTGCCCAACCTCCCAGTGCTGACGCTGGTGCGGGAGGGATCGACCTATGTCGAAGCCAATTTCAAGGAGACCGATCTGGCTGACATGGCGGTCGGTCAGCGCGCCGAGGTGCGTTTTGATGCCTATCCCGATCTGGTGCTCAAAGGCCGCGTGGCTGCGATTGGCGCGGGAACGGGCGCTGAGTTCTCCGTGCTCCCGGCCCAGAATGCGACCGGCAACTGGGTCAAGGTGACGCAGCGCGTCCCGGTCAGGATCGCGCTGGAAGGCACCAGCCCGCGCCGCTTGATCGCCGGGCTTTCGAGCGAAGTCACCGTCTTCACCGCCACAAGCGCCCGCAACTAAGCCATGGTAAGCCGGGCCGAGCCTACCCCTGGCATCGGTCAAGACCGACCAAGCGCCCCGCTGGACGCGCCCGAGCTTGAGACGGGCAACTATCCGCTGATGATTGTCGGCGTCATGGCGGCATCGCTGCTCCAGATCCTCGATACCACGATCGCCAATGTCGCCTTGCCGCACATGCAAAGCTCATTAGGGGCGACGGTCGACACCATCACCTGGGTGCTGACGAGCTACATCATCGCATCCGCTGTCGCCCTGCCGATTACCGGCTGGCTGGCGGACCGCATCGGGGCGCGGCGATTGTTCATCGGCTCGGTCGCGGGGTTCATCCTCGCCTCGATGCTGTGCGGGCTGGCGCAGAACCTTGAGGAGATGGTCGCCTTCCGCGCGCTGCAAGGCGTGGCGGGGGCTTTTATCGCACCCTTGAGCCAGTCCTTCATGCTCGATGCTACCCGCCCCAGTCGTCATCCGCAGATCATGGCGATTTGGGGCATGGGGATCATGATCGGCCCGATCCTTGGCCCGATCCTCGGCGGCTGGCTGACCGAGACCGCCAACTGGCGCTGGGTGTTCTTCGTCAACCTTCCGGTCGGCATCGCCTCATTGGCGATCCTCATCGCCTACCTGCCCAAACGCCCGCAGCGCGAGCGGCGCTTCGACATCACCGGGTTCCTGCTGCTCGCCGTCGCACTCGCATCATTCCAGCTCTTGCTCGATCGCGGCGCGCAGGAAGACTGGCTCGCGTCGGCAGAGATCTGGACCTACCTCGTCCTCACCCTGTCAGCGACGTGGATGGTGGTGATCCACTTCGCCAAGGCACCCGCCCCGATGTTCGAGCGCAAGCTGTTCGCCGACCGCAATTTCGCCATCGCGCTCGCCTTCATGATCGTGATCGGGATCGTGATGTTCGCCGTCATGGCGCTGTTGCCGCCGATGCTGCAAAACCTGTTCGGCTACGGCGTGATCGACACCGGGATCGTGCTGATGCCGCGCGGGGTGGGCATCCTTGTCTCGATGCAGCTGTCCGGTCTGATGATGCGCCGGGGGATCGACGCACGTCCGGTGGTGGCGAGCGGGTTCCTGATTTGCGCCTTCTCGCTGTGGCAGATGGCGCATTGGTCGCTGGCGGTGGACGAGGCGCATGTGATCATCAGCGGGTTGCTGCAAGGCCTTGGCATGGGGCTGGTGTTCATCCCCTTGCAGGTCAGCGCCTTTGCCACGCTCAGCCCCGCCATGCGCACCGACGGGTCCAGTCTGCTTAACCTGTTCCGCTCCTTGGGCGCGTCGGCCGGGATCGCGTGGATGACGGTGCTGCTCGCCCGCAATATCCAGACAAGCCATGCGGACCTTGGCCAGCATGTGACGGCAGCGACGGGGAGCGTGGTTGATTTCTCGACCATCGACCGGTTCCAGGCGCTGGGCGATACGGCGATGACGCTGATTGATGCCGAGGTGAACCGGCAGGCGGCGATGATCGCCTATGTCGACGATTTCTGGCTGATGATGTGGATCACGCTGGCCGCAGCGCCGCTTGCCTTCCTGATGCGCGGCAACAAGGGGCGCGCCGCTGGGCCGATGGCCTTGTCCGAGTAGCGCGCTTTACCGGAAGAAGCACTGCGTCCCGGCATAGAGCATCTCGACAACATCACCCTTGATGAAGCCGCCGATGTTGCTGCCCAGGGCGAATTCCTCGCCGAGAGTGCTGCCTTCGACCTTGGAGAAACCGGGCGCGGCCTCGATGACGGCGCGGGCCGAGCCGACCTGCACGGTCCCCGGCAGCTTGACCGAGCCGGTCGCTGGCGCATCGCCGTCCTGCGGCGCGTGCCAGGTCCAACCGACCAGACGGCCTTGCTGGAAATGCGCGGTCAAGCCGCCTGCGAAATCGGTGAAGGTGATCGGCCCTGCTCCGCATTCGGCATTCTCGCCCGAACGCAGCGGCTTGCCGAGCGCCGTGGCGAGCGCGGTTTCGACCTCTTGTTGACCTGCGGCGAAGTAGAACGCCTCCGCACCGGCCGAAAGCCCGTCACCGCGAAGCTCGACCGCGTTGGCCGCAACCTGAGCGGGCGCCGCTTCGCCCTGCTGGCGTTCAGCCGGGCTCGGCACGTCGCCGCTGTCACAGCCTGCCAGAGCGAGCGCGCCAGCCAGCGCGAGGAAAGAAGCCCGCATCGGCCTTACCCCTTCTTCAAATG
>DLGU01000001.1:0-1942 GCA_002482865.1 Porphyrobacter sp. UBA7686 | reverse complement strand
AGGATGTCCATCGCCTGCTCGGCCGAGATTTCGTTCTCGAACTCGATATTCACCGCTTCGGAGTGGCCGACGAATACCGGCACGCGCACGCAGGTGGCGTTGAGCTTGATCTTGGGATCAAGAATCTTTTTCGTCTCGACCACCATCTTCCATTCTTCCTTGGTCGAACCATCATCAAGGAAGCTGTCGATGTGCGGGATCACGTTGAAGGCGATCTGCTTGGTGAACTTGGACGGTTCGACCGGATCACCGACGAAGATCGCGCGGCTCTGCTGGAACAGCTCGTCCATGCCCGCCTTGCCCGCGCCGGAAACCGACTGGTAGGTCGACACGACCACGCGTTTGATCGTGGCAAAATCATGCAGGGGCTTGAGCGCCACCACCAGCTGCGCGGTCGAGCAGTTGGGGTTGGCGATGATGTTGCGCGCGGTGTAGCCGTCAATCGCGTCCGGGTTCACTTCCGGCACGATCAGCGGAACATCGGGGTCCATGCGGTAAAGCGAGGAGTTGTCGATCACGATACACCCGGCGGCGGCCGCCTTGGGGGCATATTCCTTGGCCGGGCCGGAGCCTGCCGCGAACAGCGCGATGTCCCAACCGGCGAAGTCGAAGTGCTCGATATTCTTGCACTTGAGCATCTTGCCGGTGTCACCGAATTCGACCTCGGTGCCGACTGAGCGCGATGAAGCAACCGCTGCGACCTCATCACACGGAAACTCGCGCTCGGCGAGAACCATCATCATCTCGCGCCCGACATTGCCGGTCGCGCCGACCACTGCCACCCGGTAACCCACTTGGCATTCTCCTTTGACTTCGGACTGCGCGAGATAGCGATGCGTGCCTATTGCGCAACCGCTAACCTCGCCAGTGCAGACCTATTCGCTCGCAGGCGGTGTCACCCCGTGGGCCGCAAGAAAGCGCATAATGCTGTTCCACACATGCGGCCCGATCTTTTCGCCCGACACGCGGTGGGTGTAGCCGGGGTAAAGCATCATCTCGAACGGCGTGTTGCTTTCCTGAAGCACGCTGATGAGTTCCGACGAATTCTCGAACACCACATTGTCGTCCGCCATGCCGTGGATCAGCAGCAGCGGATCGCTGATCTTGGTCGCATCGGGGATGGCGCTGGCCTTTTCATAGGCTTCGGGCACCTCGCGGGGATCGCCCATGTAGCGTTCGGTGTAGTGGGTATCGTAGAGTTCCCAGCGGGTCACCGGTGCGCCGGAAATGCCAGCGGCGTAAAGGCCCGGATCGGCCTCAAGCTGCTTCAGCGTCATATACCCGCCGTAGGACCAGCCATAGATCGCGACCTTGGCCGGATCGACGAAATCGAGACTCTTGAGGAACAGTGCCCCCGCCTTCTGGTCGCGCACTTCGGCCCCGCCCATCGCCCGGTAGAGCGGCTGTTCGAAATCGACGCCCCGGTTGGCCGAGCCGCGATTGTCGAGCTGGAAAAAGATGTAGCCCTTGTTGACGATCGACTGTGCGAGCGCTCCGCCCCAGCCCTTGGTCACCGTCTGCGGTCCCGGCCCGCCGTAGTGCTGGAAGAACACCGGATAGCGCTTGCCCGGCTCCATCTTGGGCTTGATCATCATCCAGTGCAGCGGCGTGCCGTCCTCGGCTGCGATGGTCCCGAATTCGGGCGTGACATGGCTGGCGAGATAGGGCGCGTAGGGGTGATCGCCCGTGACAGGGTTCTCCTCGATCCAGGCGACCTGCTTGCCNNNNGCTGTTGGTAAAGGCGGGGTCGGTGAGCAGTTCGACGCCACCCTCCCCATTCAGCTGCGCCCGATATATCTGCTGGGTCAGGACGTCGGTCGTCGCCTGATAGGTGAAGGTGCTGGCCGCCTCGTCGACGCCCACCAGCGACGTAGTTGGCTCGGTTCCGGTCGACAGCCGCAGCCAGTCCCGGCCGTCAAAGCGGTAGAAGTGTCCGAACCCA
>DLGU01000048.1:1595-12236 GCA_002482865.1 Porphyrobacter sp. UBA7686 | reverse complement strand
GGGCTGGCGCATGAAACCCGCAATTCCGAACAGGACGAGCGCGGCGAACAGGCGCAGGATGTCGCCGCCGATGCGCTTGATCCGGAGGCAGGCCGCGGCGGTGGAACCGAAAGCCGCAAGCCGCCTACGACTGGTCTGGACGATGATGACGGGGACGAGGCCGATCTGATCGACATCATGGACCGCATGGAAGAGACCGGCACGATCGACAATTCGGCCTTCGCGGGCGAGCCGGAACATGACGATGAGCCCACCCGCTATCGCGACAGCGGCAAGGACGCGGTGGACGATGACGACGATGACGACGCCGGGCCTGACGCGTTGCATGAAACTCGACAGCCCTGACGCGGTGTTTGCCCTGCGCCTTGGCGCTCAGTGCCTGGGTTTGGGCAGAGCCCGCTTCCATTCGTAGAGCAGGTCAAGCGCCTCGCGCGGGGTAAGCGCATCGAGATCGGCGTCGCGCAGGGCTTCGGCGAGTTGCTGTTCGGGTGAGGCGGGTGCCGGTTCGGCAGCCAGTGCGGCGAAGAGCGGCAGATCGCCCAGCCCTGCGGCAATTCCGCCGGTCGCGGTGCGGGTCGCTTCGAGCTTTTCGAGCACTGCCTTGGCGCGGGCGACCACTGGGGCCGGCACCCCGGCAAGCCGTGCGACCGCAAGGCCATAGGACCGGTCCGCCGGGCCGTCGGCCAGTTCATGCAGCAGCACCAGATCGCCCTGCCATTCGCGCGCGCGGACATGGTGGAGGCTCAGCGCCTCGCAGGTTTCGGCCAGACGGGCGAGTTCGTGGTAATGGGTCGCGAACAGGCAACGGCAGCGAATCTTGGAATGCACCGCCTCGGCCACCGCCCAGGCAAGCGCCAGGCCGTCATAGGTCGAGGTGCCGCGTCCCACTTCATCGAGGATCACGAAGCTGCGGTTGGTGGCCTGCGCGAGGATCGCGGCGGTCTCGACCATTTCGACCATGAAGGTGGAACGGCCCCGGGCGAGGTTATCGGCCGCGCCCACCCGGCTGAACAACCGGTCGACGAGGCCGATCCGCGCGGCGGTGGCCGGGACGAAGCACCCGGCCTGCGCCAACAGAACGATCAGCGCGTTCTGGCGCAGGAAGGTCGANNTTGCCGCCCATGTTCGGCCCGCCGATCAGCCACAGGCGATTGGCGTCGGCCAGCTGGCAGTCATTCGCCACAAACCGCTCACCCGCTTTGGCGAGTGCCGCTTCGACCACCGGATGACGCCCGGCGGTGATGGAGAGGCCTGCGTCCTCGGCAATCACCGGTCGGCACCAATCGGATTCGCTGGCGCGTTCGGCATTGCCGGCGGCGACATCGATCCGGGCGAGGGCGGCGGCGGTGGCGGCGATGGCGTGGCGCGCGGCGACCACTTCGGCGACCAGTTCCTCGAAATGCGCCTCCTCCGCCGCCAGCGCGTGGCCCCCGGCTTCGGCGATGCGGGCGGCTTCTTCGTGCAGTTTCAGAGAGTTGAACCGCACTGCGCCTGCCATCGTCTGACGGTGGGTGAAGCCACTGTCGGGCGCCATCAGCGCATCGGCATAGCGCGCCCCCACTTCGATGAAATAGCCGAGCACGCCGTTGTGGCGGATCTTGAGCGTGGCGATGCCGGTTTCGTCCCGGTAGCGCGCTTCCATTGCCGCAATCGCGCGGCGGGCATCGCCGGATGTGGCGCGCAATTCGTCGAGCGCGGCGTCATAGCCGTCCGCGATGAACCCGCCGCTCCCGCGCTCGGTCGGGGGCGAGGGCACCAGCGCGCGCGATAGCCAATCGGTGAGCGCGCCGTGGCCGGTGAGCTTCGCCAGAACGGCATCGAGCAGGGCTGGCCGATCCGGCGCGCCGCTCAGCCAATGGTGCAGGCGCATCGCCTCGGACAGCCCATCGCGCAGCTGGCCGAGATCGCGGGGAGAGCCGCGCCCTGCCACCACGCGCCCGAGCGCGCGGCCGAGATCAGGGATGGCGCGCAAGGCCTCACGCAATTGCGCGCGTTCAATCGGACGGTCGCGCCAGAACTGCACCAGCGCGAGCCGCGCCTCGATCTGCGCGACATCGAGCAGGGGCGCAGACAGATCCTCCGCCAGCAGCCGCGAGCCTGCCCCGGTGACGCAGCGATCCACCGCGCCGATCAAGCTGCCCGCGCGCGAACCCCCGTTGGTGCTTTCAAGGATTTCCAGGCTCGCCCGCGTCGCCGCATCCATCACCATGCCCGCCTCGGCAGCGCGCGCGACCGGCGGCAGCAGCAGCGGCAGCTTGCCGCGCCCGACATGGTCGAGATAGGCGATCAACCCGCCCGCCGCGCCCAGCATCGCGCGGGAAAAATCGCCGAACGCATCGAGCGTCGCCACACCATGCACAGCCTTCAGCCGCTCAGCCCCGGCATCGCTCGCGAAACTGTTGCGCGGGCGGGAGATCACCTCCTCCGGGCCATGTTGCCAGTCTTCGGGCACCACCACCTCGCTCGGAGACAGCCGCGCCAGCGCCGCGCCAAGCTGATCGGCGGCGCATTCTTCCAGCACCATCGCGCCCGTGGACACGTCGACGGCAGCAATCCCCACCGTTCCGCGCAATTCCGCCAGCGCCGCCAGCACGTTCGCACGGCGTGGCTCCAGCAGGGCTTCCTCGGTCAGCGTCCCCGCCGTCACCAGCCGCACAATCGCACGGCCCACCAGCACCTTGGAGGACGGGGTGCCTTCGCGCTTGGCCCGCGCCTTGGCCTCGTCGGGCGTTTCGACCTGTTCGGCAATTGCGACCCGGCAGCCCGCCTTGATCAGCCGCGCGAGATAGCCTTCCGCCGAATGCACCGGCACCCCGCACATCGGGATCGGCGCGCCGCCATGCTCGCCCCGGGTGGTCAGCGCGATGTCGAGAATCTGGGCCGCCGTGCGCGCGTCCTCGAAGAACAGTTCAAAGAAATCGCCCATCCGGTAGAACAGCAGCGCATCGCCCGCTTCCTCGCGCAGCGCGAGGTATTGCGCCATCATCGGCGTGGGTTTGGAATCGGGAAGGGCGGCCATCATTCGGGCATTGCCCCATCGCCTGCGATTCGGAAATGTCCGCCGCTACGGCTTTCCCCCGCGCCGCGCCATTTCCGGCCTATCGCAACCGCCTTGGTGAGGCTAAGCGGAACGCGATTTTCCATTCGGACAAGCAGAGGGATCAGGCATCATGGCCGATGAGAACGCCACACCGAACAAGGGCGGCTTCACCGCGCGCGAGGCGCTGTTCTATCACGAGACCATCCGCCCCGGTAAACTCGAGATCGTCGCCACCAAGCCGATGACCTCGCAACGTGACCTTTCGCTGGCTTACTCGCCGGGTGTGGCTGTGCCGGTGGAAGCCATCGCCGCCGATCCCTCGCTCGCCGCGCGCTACACCGTCAAAGGCAATCTGGTCGCCGTGATCAGCAATGGCACCGCAATCCTCGGGTTGGGCAATTTGGGCGCGCTGGCATCGAAGCCGGTGATGGAAGGCAAGGCGGTGCTGTTCAAGCGGTTCGCTGACGTGGATTCGATCGACATCGAACTCGCCACCGAAGACCCCGAGGCGTTCATCAACGCGGTCGCGCTGATGGAGCCGACCTTCGGCGGGATCAATCTTGAGGACATCAAGGCGCCGGAATGCTTCATCATCGAGGCGGCTCTGCGTGAGCGCATGAATATCCCGGTGATGCACGACGACCAGCACGGTACCGCGATCATCACCGCCGCCGGCCTGCTCAACGCCTGCCACATCACCGGACGCGAATTCAAGGACGTGAAGGTCGTGGTCAACGGCGCGGGCGCTGCTGCCATCGCCTGCACCGCGTTGATCAAGGCGATGGGCGTGCGCCACGAAAACGTGATCATGTGCGACCGTTCCGGCCCGATCACGCCGGGCCGCGAAGGTGTTGACCAGTGGAAGAGCGCCCACGCGGTCGCCACCACCGCGACCAGCCTTGAAGAAGCGCTGGTGGGCGCGGACATCTTCCTCGGCCTTTCGGCGGCGGGCGCGCTGAAGCCCGAATGGGTGCGCAAGATGGCGGACAAGCCGATCATCTTCGCAATGGCCAACCCTGTCCCGGAAATCATGCCGGACGAAGCCAAGGCCGTCCGCTCCGATGCGATCATCGCCACCGGACGCAGCGATTTCCCCAATCAGGTCAACAATGTGCTGGGTTTCCCCTTCATCTTCCGCGGCGCGCTGGATGTGCAGGCGACCACGATCAATGAAGAAATGAAGGTCGCCGCCGCGCACGCTATTGCGGAACTCGCGCGCCGTCAGGTGCCTGAAGAAGTGGCGAGCGCCTATGGCAAGAACCACAAGTTCGGCACCGATTACATCATCCCCGCCCCGTTCGACCCGCGCTTGATCGAGGTGGTGTCCTCTGCCGTGGCCAAGGCGGCAATGGATTCGGGCGTGGCGCAGGCGCGGATTGAGGATTTCGAGGCTTATCGCATCCAGCTGCGCAGCCGCCTCAACCCCACCACTTCGGTGCTAAGCGGCGTTTATGAAGTCGCCAAGGCGAACCCCAAGCGGATGGTCTTTGCCGAAGCGGAAGAAGAAGTGGTGCTGCGCGCCGCGATCCAGTTCCGCGATTTCGGCTATGGTACGCCGATCCTGGTCGGTCGCACCAAGGCTGTGCTCGACAAGCTGCATCAGCTATCGGTCGGCGATCCGGGCAGCTTTGAAATCCAGAACTCGGCCGATAGCGAGCACGTGCCCGCGATGGTCGATTACCTGTACAAGCGGCTCCAGCGGCGCGGCTATACCGAGCGCGATGTGCGGCGCATGGTCAATCAGGACCGCAACGTCTTTGCGTCGCTGCTGGTCGCACTCGGCCACGGGGACGGGATCATCACCGGCATGACCCGCACCTTTGCGCAGACCGTGCGCGAGGTGAACCTGGTGCTCGATCACAAGCAGGGCGCGCTGCCGTTCGGCATCCACATGATGATCGGCAAGAACCACACGACCTTCCTCGCCGATACGACGATCAACGAGCGGCCCAATTCCGCCGAGCTGGCCCATATCGCCAAGGAAACCGCCGCGGTCGCCCGGCGCATGGGGCATGAACCGCGCGTCGCGTTCCTCAGCTATTCGACCTTCGGTAACCCCTCGGGCCAGTGGCTGACTTCGATCCGCGAGGCGGTGGCGATTCTCGATCGGGAGGATCCGGGCTTCGAATATGAAGGCGAAATGGCGCCCGACGCCGCGCTCAATCCCAAGGTGATGGCGCTGTACCCGTTCAGTCGCCTGTCCGGCCCGGCAAATGTCCTGATCATGCCGGGGCTGCAATCGGCGAACCTTTCGGCCAAGCTGCTGCGCGAATTGGGCAGCAATGCCACGATCGGCCCAATGCTGATCGGGATGGAAAAGCCGGTGCAGATCGTGCCGATGACCGCCAGCGTGCCCGATGTGCTGACCCTCGCCGTGCTGGCGGGCGCGGGCGTCGTGGGATGAGATAGCGGAGCCCGGCGGATCGCGCCGGGCTCCTGCTACGCTTACGCTTCGGCAGCGGCGGGGTTGACCTCGCCCGAGGCGATCTGCGTCATATGCTTGTCGCCGCTACGGGTGTCGTCGAGGCATTGCGCCAGAACGCTGGCATCATTCTCCAGCCCGAGCCGCCGCGCGAACGCTGCAGCCGTGCCATAGCCCGAGATGCCGTAGTGGGTCATGCGCTGGTACTGCGCGATGATCGAGGCATCGCGGACGTCCTCATCCGAGAAATCCGCTTCGACCCCGTGCGCGCGCGCTTCGGCGGCGAGGCCTTCCATGCCCTTGCAATGTTCGCCGCGCGGGTTGGCATCGTGGTTCTCGATCAGCGTCTTGAGGTGGTCCATGCCCTCCTCAATCCCGTCCACGCCTGCGGTCAGCGCCTTGCGCAACTGGGCCGAACTGGCCGCTTCCTTCAGCTCGCGCGTGACCTGAATGGCCTGGCGATTGGCGCTGTAGAGGTCCTGCAACTGATCGACGTAGAGATCCTTGAGCGTCGTGATGGTCATGTTGGTCGTCTCCGGTGAATGATTGCACCCCCATGTCACTCTGGCCCCAACCGCTCCGCGATGTTCTGTCATGGGTGTGGTAAGCTGCGGGGATCGGACGAGCCGCAGGCTGGCTGCGGCAGGGCGAGACAGGAGGCGGGGCCATGCGGGTGGGAAAGGCAGCGGTAACCTATTGGGCTATCGTGTTTGCGCTGGGCTTCGTGCTCGGCACGGTGCGGGTGCTGTGGGTGATCCCGATGGTGGGGCTAATGCCCGCGACCTTGCTGGAACTGCCAATCATCCTCACGGCGAGCTGGTTTGCGGCCGGGTGGATTTTGCGCCGCTTCGCCATAGCCACCCGGCGCGAGGCGCTGACCCTTGGCGTGCTGGCTTTCGCCGTCCTGATGGCGGCGGAGTGCGCGCTGGCTGGGGCGCTTTCGGGCGAGACACCGGCGCAGTGGCTGGCGGGGCTTCGGCAACCCCACGCGCTGCTCGGTCTGGCAGGGCAGGTGGTGTTCGCGTTCATGCCGTGGTGGCGAACTGCGAAACCAATTCCCTGACAAAACATTGGCATGTCAAACGCGCCATGGCATCTTCGCCGCGCAGTAACGGGACGAGGGGGACTGACATGATTTCGGCTTATCTGCGCGCTGGCCTTGCGGCGCTGACTGTGTGCCTGCTGGCGCCTTTCGCGCCGCTCGCCGCGCAGGAGGTGGTGTTTACCAATGTCCGGGTCTTCGATGGCACCGCCGATACCCTGTCTGCGCCGACCACCGTGGTGGTGCGCGAGAATGTCATCGCCGCCATCGGGCCTGACGCCGCACCGACCTCTGCCGAGGTGACTGTGATCGACGGCACCGGTCAGACGCTGATGCCCGGCCTGATCGACAACCACGTCCATATGATGTTCAACAGCCTCACGCCCGCCGAAATGGCCGCGCCGGACATGAGCCTTGAGAAGGTGATGGCGCTCTCCGCAGCGCAATCCAAGGCGATGCTGCTGCGCGGCTTTACCGCGGTGCGCGATGTCGGCGGGCCCTCGTTCCAGTTGAAGCGCTTGATCGACAGCGGCAAGGTGATGGGCCCGCGCATCTGGCCGTCAGGGCCGATGATCTCGCAGACCTCGGGTCATGCCGACCTGCGCCATCCGAGCGAACCCTCGCGCCGCTTTTCCGGCAGAATGTCCAAGGCCGAGGAAATCTGGGCGAGTGTCGTCGCCGATGGGCGTGACGAAGTGCTGACCGCGGTGCGCGAGAACCTCAGGCTCGGTGCGAGCCAGATCAAGATCGCAGCCGGCGGGGGCACGAGTTCGGAATACGACCCGCTCGACGTGACCCAGTACACACTCGACGAGATGAAGGCGGCGGTGGATGCGGCCTCGGACTGGAACACCTATGTCACCGTCCACGCCTATCACCCCAAATCGGTGCGCCGCGCGATCGAGGCGGGGGTGAAGGTGATCGAGCATGGCAATCTGCTCGACGAGGACACGCTCAAGCTGATGGCGGAAAAGGGCATCTGGCTGTCAGGGCAAATGCTGGTCGATTCGACCGAGGCGATGGACCCCAAGCGGCGCGAGAAGCGAAAGCCCGTGATCGAGGGTCAGAAGATCGTCTGGCCGATGGCCAAGCGGCTCGGCGTAAAGCTCGCCTGGGGCACGGACTTCCTGTTCGAGCCTGAGCTTAACGCCCAGCAAAACGCCTATATCCTGCGGCTGAAGCCCTATTTCACACCGGCCGAACTGCTCAAGCTGGTGACCTCTGGCAATGCCGAATTGCTCGCCTTGTCCGGCCCGCGCACGCCTTATGAGGGGCGGCTGGGCGTGGTCGAGCAGGGTGCGCTCGCCGATCTCATTCTGGTGCGCGGCGATCCTTTGGCCGATATCGACCTGATCGGCGATCCGGCGCGCAATTTCACCGTCATCATGAAGGACGGGGTGATCGTGAAAAGCGCCGCGGAATGATCCGCGCGGGGTGGCTGGCCGCCGCCTTGGCGCTGGGCGGGTGCGTGTCCTATCCCGATGTGTCGGCACCGGTCGCCGGAGTCGCGCCTGCACCCGGTCCGGTCCCGGCGACGCTCAGCGTGATGACCTATAACCTCGAAGGCCTGACATGGCCTGCGCGCACGGGCCGGGCACCATTTCTCGAAGAGATGACCGCCGAATTTGCCCGGATGGAGCAGGCGGGCCTTCTGCCAGATGTGATCGTGTTTCAGGAGGCCTTCAGCACGGCAGCCTTGCGCACGGCATCCTCGACCCCGCACCCGTATTACGCCCTCGGCCCGCGTGCCCCGACGCGTTCCGGCCTGCCCAAGACCCGCGATCCGGTGCTGCGCAAGCGCAATTATCTGCGCGGCGAATGGGGCATCCGCTTCATGGGCAGCGGCATCGCCATCGCCTCGCGCTACCCGATCACGGCGTCCTATTCCCAACCCTATGGCCCGACCTCATGTGCGGGTTGGGATTGTCTGGCGAACAAAGGCGTGATGCTGGTGCGGATCGCTGTGCCCGGCCTTGCCGACCCCGTCGAGATCGCCACCACCCACATGAACGCGCAAGGGGCCTCCAAGGCCCCACCCGAAAAGCACCTCGCCGCCCACAACGCCCAGTCAGCGGAGCTGGCCGACTTCCTCGACCGGGTCAGTCAGGTCGGCAGCCCGTTGGTGCTGGCGGGTGACTTCAACATGCGCCGCAGCCCCGCGCGGTTCGATGCTTTCGAGCAGCAGAATGGCTACCAACTGGCGCGCCGCCACTGCCTCGAAGTGCGCGCAGGGCGGGCCGGGCCGGCATGCGACATCCGCCTGAGCTTCGACGGGGACGAGCCGTGGTTCGACACGCAGGACCTGCAAATCTACGATGACGGCGCACGCACATTAATCCGCCCGGTGCGGATCGAGGCGTGGTTTGACGGACCCGATGCAGGCGGCAAGCTGTCGGATCACGACGCCTATGTGGTCACCTACGCGATCCTGCCCGCCGACAAGCATTGAGGCTTAGCGCCGCCGGAAGCGGAAGTACCACACCTCGTGCCCATAGACCGTGCGGGCCTTGTGTTCGTAGCGCGTCTCGGGCCAGCCGGAGGGGCGCACCTGCCAGTCGGCGGGTTTCTCGACCACCCATTCGAACAGGTCGGTGTGACGCTGCATCACCATCAGCGCGTAGCGCAGGTACACGGCGTGGTCGGTGCCGAACCGGAACTCGCCGCCCGGTTTCATCTTGGCGGCGAGCAGCTTGATCGGGCCGTCGTTGACCATTCGCCGCTTGGCATGGCGCGCCTTGGGCCAAGGGTCGGGATGGAGCAGATAGGCCATCGTCAGCGCGCCATCGGGGATGCGCTGGAGCACCTCCAGCGCGTCGCCGTGATGCAGCCGGATATTGGCGAGGCGCTGGTCGGCCACATGGGTCAGCGCCTGCGCCACACCGTTGACGAAGGGCTCCGCGCCGATGAAGCCGTGATCGGGCAACAGATCGGCACGGTAAGCGAGATGCTCGCCCCCCCCGAAGCCGATCTCGAAATGCAGCGGGCGCGAATCGCCGAACAGCACTTCGCTGGTCACCGGGCCTTCGGCAGGCACGGAAATCTGCGGCAGGAGGGTATCGACCAACCCCTGCTGATACTTGCGCAACTTCTTCCCGACAGAGCGGCCATACAGCCGCGCGATGGTGGTCGGATCGCCTTCCTTGAATGCCGTCATGGGGCGGGCGCTTGGCACGCAGCCCGTCCCGGCACAAGAAAATCGTGCTGGACGCAAGGCCGCGCGCTGTGGTGATCAGAGCCGATGACGACCCAGCCCCCGATCTGTGCCGAGGCGCTCAACCACAAGGAGCTGGAAGTCCTGCGCTTGCTGGCGGCTGGGCATACGGTGAAGTCGATCGCTGCCGGGCTGGAGCGTTCGGAAGCCTCGATCAACGAGCGACTGCGCGAGGCGCGGCGCAAGACCGGGGTGGGCAGCAGCAGGGAGCTGGCGCGGCTGCTTGATGCCCAGAAAATCTGGGACAGGAAAATCGATCTGGTCCCGTGCGAACCTTCCGCCGAGGAACCGTCCGTACCCCGCCGAAAGGGGTTCGAATGGACGAAAGGAAAGATCGCCATGCTCACCGTGCTCTCCGCCGCCGCCCTCGCGCTCGCGCTCGCTGCCGGGAATGTCACCCCCGAGACTGCCGGAACTGCGCAGGCCGCCACGGCTGCGCCTTTGCGCGGAACGCCGCTGACTGGGCGCTGGTCGCTTGATGTGGCGAAAATCCCGGAGGAGGAACGACCGCGCGCGGTCACAATCGCCTTCTCGCCTGCCCCTGAGGGGCGCTGGCACACGGTGGTCACGATCGATAGCCCCGACGGCGCGCTACAAAAGGCCGAATCGACCGCCGCTATGGATGGGGTGGCGGTGCCGGTGACGGGATCGATGGGGGGGATCGACTCGGTGTCGCTGCGCCAGCCGGAAGCTGGAACGCTGGTGATGACGCTCGGCAAGGACGGCAAGCGGGTCTCGACCCGGGTTTACACCGTTGCAGGGGATGGGAGGACGATGACAGAAACCATCGTCTGGGCCGCCGAGGGGATGCCGGACATCGTGACAACGACCTTCAAACGCATTGGCTGAAACGCAAACGCCCGGAGCCAAGGCCCCGGGCGTTCAAATCTCATGGCACTGTTCCGGCCCAAAGGGCCGCAAGGCCG
>DLGU01000048.1:1380-1549 GCA_002482865.1 Porphyrobacter sp. UBA7686 | reverse complement strand
GAGGGCGCGGAGGCGCCCTCGCAATCGACTACGCCGCTTCGACCACCGCTTCGTCGTCGCGCAGCACGTAACCGCGGCCCCACACGGTTTCGATGTAGTTCTCGCCGCCGCAAGCCAGCGACAGCTTCTTGCGCAGCTTGCAGATGAACACGTCGATGATCTTGAGTTC
>DLGU01000048.1:0-1187 GCA_002482865.1 Porphyrobacter sp. UBA7686 | reverse complement strand
TTCACGGCCAGCTTGCCGGTGCGGATGACCGACTGCGAGTGGCCCTTCGAACGGCGCACCACGGCATAGATGCGGGCGACCAGTTCTTCGCGGTGGAAGGGCTTGGTGACGTAATCGTCAGCGCCGAAGCCGAAGCTGCGGATCTTTGAATCCATCTCGGAAATGCCCGAAAGGATCAGCACCGGGGTCTGCACCTTGGCAACGCGCAGCTTCTTGAGCACGTCATAGCCATGCATGTCAGGCAGGTTCAGGTCGAGCAGGATGATGTCGTAATCATACAGCTTGCCGAGATCCAAACCTTCCTCGCCGAGGTCGGTCGAATAGACATTGAAGCCTTCGGTGGTGAGCATCAGCTCGATGGCCTTGGCGGTGGTCGGTTCGTCTTCGATCAGCAGAACGCGCATCTTAGTCCCCCGTGAAATCCGGTGTCTGTCCCCTGGTAACCCCTGCTTAGGAGAGGTTGCCGTCTGTTAACCACGCCACTTCTCACCAAAAAAGGTTAATAAGAAGTTTAGCGCGTTAACGTTTTGAAGTGAGTCTTTCGAGTCACACCCCCGCAGCAGCGAATTATCGCGCAGGGTGAGACGTTTACGGATGGGCCGCCCATTGCGGGCAAATCCTAAGACGCGCCCGCCAGCTTCTTGGCCCGCCGCCGCTCGGCGCTGGAGCCTAGCCCGATCGCTTCGCGGTACTTTGCCACGGTGCGCCGGGCGAGGTCGAAGCCTTCTTTCTGGAGCATTTCGGCAAGCTGTTGGTCGGACAGGATATTCTTCGCGGTCTCGGCGTCGATCAGCGCCTTGATGCGGGACTTGATCGCGGCGGAGGACGCGCCTTCACCGTCGGCTGAGGCAACCCCGCTGGTGAAGAAGTACTTCAGCTCGAACGTCCCGCGCGCGCAGGCGAGGTACTTGTTGCTGGTCACCCGGCTGACCGTGCTTTCATGCATTTCGATCTTCTCGGCCACTTCGCGCAAGGTGAGCGGGCGCAGTTCGGAAACACCACGGCGGAAAAAGCCGTCTTGCTGCTTCACGATTTCCGCGGCGGTTTTCAGGATCGTCTTCTGCCGCTGATCGAGCGCGCGAATCAGCCAGTGCGCGTCGGCGAGCTTTTCCTTGAGCCAGCCCTGCGATTCCTTGCTGGTCGCACCGGCGTTCAATTCCACGAAGTAGCCGCGGTTGACGATCAGC
>DLGU01000092.1:18129-21285 GCA_002482865.1 Porphyrobacter sp. UBA7686 | reverse complement strand
ACCACCCGCAGGGTGGTGGAGGGGCGAGCGCGCGTGCCACCTTACGCATTGCCCCGCATTCGTCGCACCGCACGCACGGCTCGGCACGAACCGCTCTAAAGCTCAACTTTTTCTCAGCGGTTCCGTAACTAAGTTAGGGCCGCGACCTAATCGGGCCTGACCGCCATGTTCATCCCGCTGCAATTCGGCATCGGGCAGAGGCATGGGCGGCAACCACACGAATCACGAGTTCCCCATGCGTCTGTTTTCTCCTGACCTGTTCCGCAATTTCGGCATCGGCTTCGTGTTCGGAGCCCTGCTGATCGCGGGCGCGAAGGCGGAGAGCTGGGTGGGTGAGCTGGCTCCGGCCGCGCAGGCTGCCGAACGCCATGAGACACCCGGCCCATCGGCGGAGTTCGTGATCGCGCCCGAAGGACGCTGATCCCATGCACAAGATTGCTGCCCTGCTTGCCGCCACGTCGCTGGCCCTGAGCGCTTGCGCCGAACCCGCGGTGGCCGAAGAAGCCGTCAACGCCCCTGCCGCGACCCGCGTCGCCAAGGAAGCGAAAGGTCTGAAAACCGCCGTTTTCGCTGGTGGCTGCTTCTGGGGCGTGGAAGGCGTGTTCAGTCATGTGAAGGGCGTCACCTCCGCGGTCTCGGGCTATCATGGCGGCAACGCAGCCAGCGCCAAATACGACCTCGTCTCCAGCGGCGTGACCAATCATGCCGAAGCCGTACGGATCACCTATGACCCGGCGGTGGTGCGGTATGATCAATTGCTGCGGATTTTCTTCTCGGTGGTCGCCGATCCGACGCTGAAGAACCGTCAGGGCCCGGACACCGGCGCGCATTACCGCAGCGCGATCGTGCCGATGAACGCCGAACAGGCCGCCGTCGCCAAGGCCTATATCGCCCAGCTCGGCAAGGCGGGGATCTGGAAGAACCCGATTGTCACCCGGATCGAAGCCTACAAGGCATTCTATCCGGCCGAGGCCTATCACCAGGATTACATGGCGATCAATCCAACCAGCCGCTACATCGTGCGCTGGGACGCGCCCAAGGTGGCGGCGCTCAAGACCATGTTCCCGAACATCTACCGGGCGAGCTTCCTGCGCGACGCAGGCTGACTTCCGCACAAGCACGCTTTGCGATTGTCCCATGCGCGCCTATAATGGGTACATGGGACAGCAGGCACATCAGCACAGCCATCACGAACATCGCGGCCCCGGCCTCGTCGCCGAAGCCGCCCGCGCGCTGGTGACCGCGGGCGAGCAGTGGACGACCATGCGTGAGGCAGTGTTCGCCGAACTCGCCCGGCACGAACGCCCAGTCTCGGCCTATGATATTGCCGACAATCTCTCGGCGGCGCGTGGCAAGCGGGTTGCGCCGAACAGCGTTTATCGCATCCTCGATGTGTTCGTGGCGAATAACCTCGCCTTGCGGGTCGAAAGCGCCAACGCCTATCTCGCCAACACCCATCCGGGCTGCGCGCATGATTGCATCTTCCTCGTCTGCGACGAATGCGGCGAGGCTGCCCATGTCGATGACGAGGACGTGAGCCGCGCCGTCCGCGCGATCGCCGCCGCCCGCAGCTTCAAGGCCGAACGGCCGGTGCTGGAGATCCGCGGGCTGTGCAAGGCCTGCACCTGACGCTGCCAGCTGTTTCCTACTGCTGGCGCTACGGGCATAAGCGCCGGATGATCGAACCCTCTCGCCTTTCCGCCTGTGCTGCGCTGCCGCACCGTGCGGCGACAGGCTTTTCGTTTCTGGACCGTGTCTCATGTGTCTCCAACAGGCCTAGGCCAAAGCCTGCGACGGGTGACGGGCGCGCCATGCTTGATCTCGATCAACCCTGCATCGACAGGCCGGTTTTCCCTGTGTAAAGCTGGGCGCTATGACACAATCGCCTTACACGCCTTTGCTCGATCAGGTTGACACCCCTGACGATCTGCGCCGCCTCAAGCCCGAACAGCTCCGCCAACTCGCCGATGAACTGCGCACCGAGATGATCGATGCGGTCAGCACGTCGGGCGGGCATCTGGGATCGGGACTGGGCGTGGTCGAACTGACCGTGGCGATCCACTACGTGTTCAACACCCCCACCGACAAGCTGGTGTGGGACGTGGGCCACCAGTGCTACCCGCACAAGATCATCACCGGTCGGCGGGACCGGATCCGCACCCTGCGCCAGGGCGGCGGGCTGTCGGGCTTCACCAAGCGCAGCGAGAGCGAATACGACCCCTTCGGCGCGGCGCACTCGTCGACCTCGATCTCGGCGGCGCTCGGCTTTGCCATGGCCAACAAGATGCAGGGCAAGGCGGGGCGCGGGATTGCGGTGATCGGCGATGGCTCGATGAGCGCGGGCATGGCCTACGAGGCGATGAACAACGCGGCGCAGGCGGGCAACCGGCTGATCGTGATCCTGAATGATAACGACATGTCGATCGCGCCGCCGGTGGGAGGGCTTTCGGCCTACCTAGCGCGTATGGTGTCTTCGAGCGAGTATCTCGGCATCCGCAGCCTCGCGAGCCGCGTCATCCAGAAGATGAGCCGCCGGATGCACGACGCGGTCGGGAAGGCCGAGGAGTTCACCCGCGGCATGGTGACCGGCGGGACGCTGTTCGAGGAATTGGGTTTCTACTATGTCGGCCCGATTGACGGGCACAACCTCGATCACCTGCTCCCGGTGCTGGAGAACGTGCGGGACACGTCTGAAGGGCCGGTGCTGATCCATGTCGTCACCGAAAAGGGCAAGGGCTATGCCCCGGCGGAGAACTCTGCCGACAAGTATCACGGCGTGCCCAAGTTCAACGTCATCACCGGCGAAAAGGCCAAAAGCGCTCCCAGCGCCCCGGCCTATCAGGACGTGTTCGGCCTGACGCTGGCCAAGCTGGCTGAAACCGACGACAGGATTTGCGCGATCACTGCCGCCATGCCGAGCGGCACCGGCGTCGACAAGTTTGCCAAGGCACACCCGACCCGCACCTTCGATGTCGGCATTGCCGAACAGCACGCGGTGACCTTCGCGGCGGGCTTGGCTGCCGAGGGGATGCGGCCTTTTGCGGCGATCTACTCCACCTTCCTCCAGCGCGCCTATGATCAGGTGGTGCACGATGTGTGCATCCAGAACCTGCCGGTGCGCTTCGCCATCGACCGCGCCGGTCTGGTCGGCGCGGA
>DLGU01000092.1:14051-18066 GCA_002482865.1 Porphyrobacter sp. UBA7686 | reverse complement strand
GCGGCTGACGAAGCCGAACTGGTCCACATGACCTACACCGCCGCCGAGTATGACGCCGGCCCGATCGCCTTCCGCTACCCGCGCGGCAACGGCACCGGCGTGCCGCTGCCGGAGGTTCCGGTGAAGCTCGAAATCGGCAAGGGCCGCTTGGTGCGCGAAGGCACCAAGGTTGCGATCCTCTCGCTGGGCTCGCGCCTGACCGAAGCGCTCAAGGCCGCTGATACGCTGGAGGCCAAGGGTCTTTCCACCACCGTCGCCGACTTGCGCTTTGCCAAGCCGCTCGACGAAGACCTGATCGCCAAGCTGATGCGCACTCACGAGGTGATCGTCACGGTCGAGGAAGGCTCGATCGGCGGCCTTGGCGCGCATGTGCTGACCTTCGCCAGCGACGAAGGCCTGACCGATAACGGATTGAAGGTCCGCACGCTGCGCCTGCCAGACACCTTCATCGATCACGACGATCCGATGAAGCAGTATGACGAGGCTGGCCTCAATGCCCCGCAGATCGTGGATACGGTGCTCAAGGCGCTGAAGCACAACAGCACCGGGATCACGGGCGAAGAGGCGCGTGCCTGAGCCTGATGGACAGGCTGCGCCCGAAGCCTTCGTGGCGCGTTATTCGCTTACCAAGCTGATCGCCTGGGCCGCCCTGTCCGGGGGGATGGCAGCATTGTGCCTTAGTTTTGCTACGGGCAGCTTCGGCCTTCCGGGGCTGATCGGACTGGCTCTGGGCGGATCGGGCGCGTTGTTTTTCGGCACTATCGGCGCGGTTCATATCGTCCGTCTCTTTGACCGGCGTCCGCAGGTCATTATCGACAAGCGCGGGGTTTATGTCCGCTCGCATGGCGAAAAATGGATCGGCCTGCGTTCGATCAAGGGGCTGCATAGGGACGCAGGCCGCCTCAGCGTCACGTTCCACAAGCCGTCCAAATATCCGATAGAACGCTGGCACCGAAGATTGATCTACCGGATCAACGGCAGCGCAGCGCGGGAATTTTTCGGCGATATGTGGATCTGGACGAACCAGATCGACAGCTCGCAAACCGCCCTGATCGATGCGATTCTGGCACACCGGCCCCAGACCGATTTTGAGCGCGAAATCGCAGAGATTATCGCCGCAAACCGTTAGGCATCAGGCCTAGCGCGGCTGAGTGATCGCGATGTCTTCAGGATTGGCGGGGGTCTCTACCGGGGCGTCATTCTCCGACTGGGGAGCTCTGGCGGGCGTATCCGCTGAAGGCGTCCCCTCCAGCTCCTCCAGCCGCATCTGGTCCAGGTCGGAAATCGGTTCGCCCTTCAGCAGCGCGATATCGCGGCGGCGCTTGGCGAGATAGGTTTCGCGCCGCATCAGGTAGGGATCGTCGGAGTTGCGGATAGCGGCAATCTCCGCGTCGAACTCCAGCCGCTGGTCGAGCGAGTTCACCACGAAATACGGAACCGTATAGGTCGGCTTGTTGAACGGCTTGCCGAACGCGAAGGGCAGCAGCGCCTGATCCAGCGTCAGTCCGATGATATCGCGCACGCTTGTTGGGCCGGTCACCGGCACAAACATATACGGCCCAGGCCCGATGCCGTAATAGCCCATCGTGTTGCCAAAGCCGTTGCGTCGATAGGGAAGATCGGCCTTCTTGCCCGCCACGTCGAACAGGCCGCCCACACCGACGGTGGAATTGATCGCCAGCCGCCCCAGCGTCTCAAACGCCTTGCCGACCTTGCCTTGTAGAAGGAAATTCAGCGCATTGGTCGGCTCGGCCAGATTGCGCACGACATTGCCCAGCCCGTCGCGGATCGGTTCGGGCAAGCCGTCGCGATAGGCATTGGCCATCGGCTCGACCAGCGACTGATCGACTGCCTGCGTCAGGCGATAGCTCTCTTCATTGACGCGTTCGAGCGGATCGCTTTTGGGCGGGCCATATTCGCCCTCGACCACGATTTCGTTGACCGGTTCACCTTCGGGCGGCGGGGGTGCGGCGTCATCAGGCGGACCGTCTGTCGGGGGCGGCGCGCTCTCCTGCACTGTGGCCAGGTTCCATTCGAGCGGAGCGACCTGCGGCGGCGGTGGGGGTGCCTGAGGCTGCTGCGCGGCCAGCGCGAGCGCGGCGCTCAGCAGCTGGGGCGGGGTCGCAAGCAAGGTCAGGCTGGGCAATCGAGTTCTCCGCATCAACCCCTATCATTAGCAAGGGCCGCGGGGCGCCAGCCTTGCCCTTGCCATCCCCCGCCTATACGCAAGGTGAATTATCTGTCGCAAACGTGCAAGGTTGCTGATGTCATTGATCCAGATTGCCAAAGAAGGCCCTGTCACCATTCTCACGCTCGACCGGGCGGAGTCCATGAACCCGCTGGGCGCGCCGGGCGACGGGGATGAGTTTCTCCGGGTCGCTCATGCGATCAACCGCGACATGGAATGCCGGGTGGTGATCCTGACCGGCGCCGGGCGGGCCTTCAGCGCGGGCGGCGATGTGAAAGCGATGCGGGACAAGACTGGCACGTTTGGCGGCACGACTCCGGCCATCTCCGACGGCTACCGCGACAATATCCACCTGATGCTGCGGGCACTCTATGGCCTGCGCGTGCCGGTGATCGCGGCGGTCAATGGCCCGGCGATCGGACTGGGCTGCGATGTCGCCTGCCTCGCCGATATTCGCATTGCCAGCGAGAGCGCGAAGTTCGGCGTGACCTTCCTCAAGCTCGGGATCATCCCCGGCGACGGCGGCACATGGATCCTGCCCCGCGTGATCGGGATGAGCCGCGCGGCTGAGCTGTTCTACACCGGGGATGTGATCGACGCCGCGACGGCGAAGGACTGGGGCCTCGTCAGCCGCGTGGTGGCGCCCGAAGCGCTCATGGACGAAGCGCGGGCCCTGGCCGGCCGGATCGCGTTGCTTCCCCCGCACTCGCTGCGCCATACCAAGAACCTGCTGCGGCAGGGTCAGCAGACCAGCTACGACACTGCGCTCGAACTCGCGGCGAATACGCAGGCGATGATGCACACCACCGCCGATCATGCCGAGGGGGTTGCCGCGCTGATCGAGAAGCGGAGCGCGGTGTTTACGGGCGAGTAGTGCAGGGGCTTAGGCCAGCCACTTGAACACCCCCGCCGGGATGCCTGCGCGCCACAGGTGGATATAGCTGCCCGCCAGCCACAACACGGTCCCCGCCACCAGCGGTACCGCGCCAACGCTGAACAACGCCCCCCAGCGCGGCCAATAGCTGGTCTTGCTCTCCCACTCGGCCCACGCAGGGCCCATCAGCACTTCCTTCTTGGCGTCCTGAAACTTCGCGCCGACCAGTGCCAGCACGCCCATGGCGAGCGCGGTGACCATTGTCCGGGTGCTCCAGAACAGGATGAGGTGCGAGGCTGCCCACAGGCCGATCGCCCACATCATCGGGTGGCGCGTGACCTTGAACACGCCCTTCGGCTCGGTGCGCGCCTGCGCTTCGGCCATCGGGGTCGGCAGCGCGGGATTGCCCATAAACGACCCAGCAAGCAGGATCATCGCGGGCAGGGTGATGATCGTCGCCGCGATCCAGCCGACATCGCCGGACCCCGGAAGGTCAGCCGGTGGGGCTGCGGTGAAAGCGAAATAGACCCACGCCAGCGTGGCGAAGCTGACGACGGTGTAAGCCCCCGTGAACCCGCCTGTCCCCAAGGCCTTGACCATCGGTGCCCGCAAGGGGTGCGACATGGCGAAATGCGTGCCGACGAATGCGACATTGGCCGCGATGAGTGTGATGATTGTCCCGTCCATGGCGTAGAACCTAACATGGGTGAGGAGGCGCGCCTAGCAGGCTTGGATCAGGCCCCGATGCCGGTCGGCACGATGCCAGTGGGTACGATGGTCGCCTGCGCCACTGCGACATGAACCGGCGCCTCGCCTTCGCTTTCGGCCCACACGTCCGCGCGCACCACCACCTGCCGCTTGCCCGCCTTGATCACGGTGCCACGCGCGCGCAGCCGCTCGCCCTTCGCCGGGCGCAGGAAATCGATGGTGTAGCCCCCCGTCACGACATCGCC
>DLGU01000092.1:4260-14041 GCA_002482865.1 Porphyrobacter sp. UBA7686 | reverse complement strand
CCGTGGGCATAGCCGTGGTGCTGGGTCATTTCGGGCCGCATCACCAGCAGCAATTCGCTCTCCCCCTCCCACACCCTCACCGGCTCGACATCGAGCCATGCGGAGAAGCCCGAACGCGCGACGGCGACCTTCTTCATATAAGCGATGGAGTCTTCGGGAGAGGCGAAGCGGGATGCGGACATGGGAGGGCTTCCTTTAAGTCTGTTATGCAGATGTTATGCCGCTTGCCTTGTCCGCGCGCAAGTCTGATAATCAGACGATGAAAACCTACACCCCTTCACGCGCACCCTGCCCGATCGGCCGCGCCGCCCGCCTGCTCGGCGACCGCTGGGTGCTGCTGATCCTGCGCGATGCGTTTCTGGGGGCGGAGCGGTTCGAGGAGTTCGTGGACCGCCTCGGCATCAACCGCGCGGCGCTCACCTCTCGGCTGGCGATCCTGCAGGAGGCGGGGCTGATGCGCCGTGATCCGCCCGACGGCAAACGCGCGCGCTATATCCTGACGGACAAGGCGCGCGCTCTGGTGCCGATGTTCGAGCAGATGGCCGGGTGGAGCAGCGCGCACCTGTTCGCGGACGGGGAACCAGTGCCGCAATGGCCGCCGCACGCTGGCTAGGTCTTGCCTTCGATCCCGATCAGCTCGATTTTGAACACCAGCGTCGCATTGCCTGGAATTGGCCCTCGCCCGACCGGGCCGTAAGCGAGGTCCGACGGAATCGCGATTTCGATCACCTCGCCCACGCCCATCTCCGGCACCGCAAGCTGCCAACCCTTGACCAGCCGGCCCAGCGGGAAGGTTGCAGGTTCCCCACGGGCGTAGGAGCTGTCGAATACCGTCCCATCAAGCAACCACCCCTCGTAATGGACAGTGATCCGGTCAGCGACGGTCGGCTTGCGGTCTGATGCGAGGTACTTGATCCAGCGCCAGCGCACCCCGCCATCAACGAAGTGCCAGCCGTCTTCGGGCGTGAGGCCCAGCAGATAGATCTGCTGTGCAGAATGCCACGCAGGGTCTTGCGCCCTTGGATCGGCAACGGCCTCGCCCGCCCCCTCCTGCGCGTGCACGGGTTGCAGTGCGAGCAGGAGCGACGCCGCCAAAGCGGCAGCCACTGGCTTTGACATCAACGCCATTACCAGTCGTAGGCCTTGGGCCGGTCGCTTTCATCAAGGTCGATATAGCGGTCGCGCAGGCGGGTCTGGTGATTGGTGAGGTCCTGTTCGACCCCGGCGATGAACACCTTGGTCGGCACCGAGCCGACCTCGAGCGGGTCGCCGGACCACATCACCACATCGCCCAGCGCACCGGGTTTCAGCACGCCCGCCTTGCCGCCCATGCCGCTGATTGCGGCGGGAACGGAGCTGATTGCGGCAAACGCCTTGCCCCATTCCATCCCGCTCGCCCCGGGCATCCGGGTCAGCGCGACGAGGTTGCCCGCCACCTGCTGCAAGCGGCGCGGGTTCTGGAGGCTTTCAGCATTGATCGCGACTGTCACGCCCGCTTTCGCCATCCGCCCGGCATTGGACTGGGTCGCACCCAGTTGCTCGAAGGTCTCGGGCAGATCGTTCAACCCGTTGGCAATCACCGGAACGCCGGCGGCAGCGATTTCATTCGCCACCAGCCAGCCTTCGGTCACGCCGACCAGCACCAGATCAAGCTTGGGATATTCTGTCTTCAGCGCCAGCACGGCGCGGATATCGGCCATCCGTTCAACCGCGACGTAGAGCTTCTGCTTGCCCGTCACCACCGGCACCAGCGCCTCGGCATCGAAGCGACTGAGGAACACCTCGTCGTCCTTGCCGATCTCGGTCGTCTCGGGGATGCCGGACTTGCCGACCAGCGCCTGCGCCTCGCGCAAGGCCGAACGCAGCAGCGCATGGGCCGCAGCGCGGCTGCCGCCCGCGCGGTCTGCCCCGCCTTCGCCCAGATTGATCATCTGGAAAGCGCGCGCCTGCATCACCGGCTGGGCGTCGCCATCAAGGTCGATGATCGCGCCTTGCCCCGCAAAGATCGAACCGGATGGCATCATCGAGGTCGCCGCGCGGGTGATCCCGGCGGCCTTGTGGACGAGGATGTGCTGCGAGGTCGGATTGATCGCCGTCGCCGCATCCAGCGCGGCGCTGAACGGCGTTTCACGCGCGGTGATGTCGTTGCTTTCATCCACCGCCGACACATCGGCGAGGCCCAGCGTCGTCACCGTGGCGAACAGGCCGGGGGTGACCCATGCGCCGCCCGCGTCGATGACAACATCGGTCGAGAAGGTCTGGCCGGGGGTGGGCACTCCCGCGAACACCACCTTGCCATCGTCGACGATCACGACGCCACCTTCAATCGGGGCGCCGCCGTCACCGATCACCAGTTTGGCGTTGGTGACGACCATGTCCTGCGCGAAGGCAGGCGCTGCGGTGAGGGCCAGAACGCTGGCCGCTGTGATGAGGAGCCGCTTCACTTCACATCTCCTTCACCGGGCTGGCCAAGCTCGAAATCGCTGACGGGCCGTGTCTTGGGGTTCATCGCATCGAACATCAGCGCGCCGTCGATCCAGACCTTTTCGGGCCGCGAATAGACGCTCAGCGGATCGCCGTTCCACAGCACCACATCGGCCATCTTGCCGGTCTCAAGGCTGCCGGTCATGTCGGAAATCCCCATCGCCTTGGCCGCATTGTAAGTGAGCCACTGGATCACGGTCGCATCGGGGATGTCGATCCCGACCCGCGCACCGGCGGCCTGCGCCTTGGCCGCTTCCTGATTGAGGCGCTGGATATCGTTCTGGTCATCCGAGTGGATCACCACACAGGCGCCTTCCCGCTGAAGGAAGGCGGCGTTTTCGAGAATGCCGTCGTAGCTTTCCATCTTGAAGCCGTACCAGTCGGCCCAGATCGCGCTGCACACGTCATTTTCGCGCAGCAGATCGCCGATCTTGTAGGCTTCGACCGCGTGATGGAAGGCGGCCACCTTGTAGCCCATCTCCTTGGCCATATCGAGCACCAGCGCCATTTCATCGGCGCGGTAACAGTGGTTCTGGATCAGGATTTCGCCCTTGAGAACGCCCACCAGCGTCTCCTTGCCGAGATCGCGCTTGGCTTTCGGGTCGTTGGCGTAATCGATCGCGCCGAGCCAGGTTTCGCGGTTGACCGCAAGGTTGCCCATCCGGGTCGAAGGCATCCGCCCACGGCTGCCATAGACGCGCTTGGGGTTCTCCCCGCAGGCCATCTTCATCGAATAGGGTGCGCCGGGGAACTTCATCCCCTGCATGGTGCGCGCGGGGACGTTCTTGAGCGTGACCGAACGCCCGCCCATCAGGTTGGCCGAGCCGGGGAGGATCTGGAGCGCCGTGATCCCGCCATTCGCCAGGGCGCGGCTGAATCCGGGGTCCTGCGGCCAGACGGAATGTTCAGCCCAGACCTCGGGCGTGGTTGGCGCGGTGGCTTCGTTGCCATCGGAATGGGCCTCGACGCCGGGCGAAGGGTAGTCGCCGAGGTGCGAGTGGATGTCGATGATGCCGGGGGTAACGAACTTGCCGGTGCCGTCGAACACCGCAATGTCGGCCGGAATCGGGGTGTCGGGGCCGCCGACGGAGGTGATCTTGCCGCCCGACATGAACACCACGCCGTTCTCGATCTTGCCGCCCTTGCCGTCATAGATCGTCGCGCCGCGGATCGCGGTGGCGATGTTGGGGTAGGGCTTGTAGGTCGACGCAAAGACCGGATCGCCTGCCGGGGTGGCGGCGAAAGCCTTGTCATCGGACTTGTCCGAAGCACTGGCGGGATCGCCGCTGCCGCCGGTGGTCGCGCAGGCAGACAGCGCCAATGCGCTTGCCAAAGTGGCCAGCGCGCCGATGCGCGCTCGCAATTTGAAGTGTGAAAGCATCGAAAACCCTTCCCGTTTCCCAGTCACATTGTGTGACGGGAAACGGGCAGGTTGTCTATGCAGCTCGACGATTAATGTGTCAGGCCAAGGTTACTCAACCGGGCGGTTGGCGGGAAAAGCCTCATCCGCGCCTTCGAGCGTGGGGGCAGGCTTGTGATCCGCCAGCGTGTCGAGGTGCATCCACTTCTTCACGACCGGGCTGATCAACAACACCGCCACTGCGGCACCAATGGCGATCCAGCCAAACAGTTCGTACACATCGAGCAGGCCTTGCTTGGTCATCTCGCCATCATGCCCGCCAGTCGCTTCGCCGATCTTGCCAGCGACGAAATTGCCGACCGCGGTCATATAGAACCACGCGCCCATGATAAGGCTAGCAAGATGCTTTGGCGCCAGCCGGTTCATCGCCGACAGGCCGACCGGAGACAGGCACAATTCGGCCGTGGTCGCGAAGAAGTAATAGGCGAAGACGAGAATGACCGGGGTCATCGCGACGATGCCATAGGCTTCTGCGCCCCACACCAGAACCAGATTGGCAAGACCCATCTGCGCCAGCGCCAGCCCGAACTTTGCCGGTGCCGATGGCTCCTTCCCCTTGCTCCCCAGCCACTGCCACAGGCCGGCAAACAGCGGGGCGAGCAGGATGATATAGATCGGGTTGATCGACTGGAAGATGCCCGCCGGCACGCCCGCACGATCAACAAAGCGATCAGTGAACAGGTTCATCGATCCGCCAGCTTGCTCAAACAATCCCCAGAACAGCGGGTTGAGGCTGATCAGGAACAGGATCGCGAACATCCGCTCCCGCGGTTCCTTCTCCAGCTTGAAGCTTTCGAACAGCACATAGCCGAGCAGCGCCACGCCCGAGATCGCCAGCAGCGTCTGGATTACGTCCTGATACTGCACCAGCGCCCAGATCACTGCGACTGCGGCAAAGCCGACGCCATAAAGTGCATATTCCTTCGATTTATCGAGCGGCGCAGGCGCTTCACCCGCGCCGTTTAGCGATGCCTTGCCCAGCACAAACACCACCAGGCCCGCCAGCATCCCAATGCCCGCGAGGCCAAAGCCAAAGCCCCAGCCCAGCGTCTGGCCGAGATAGGCGACGAGGATCGTCCCGATCGCCGCGCCGACGTTAATCCCCATGTAGAAGATCGTGTAAGCCCCGTCACGGCGAGTATCGGTCATCGAATAAAGCTGCCCGACCATCACCGAGATATTGGCTTTCAAAAAGCCCGAGCCGACGATGATGAAGGCGAGCGCCGCCCAGAACACGTTGATCGTCGGATCGCTCTGGCCGCCGGTGCCTTCGACCGCCATCAGGGTATGGCCCGCTGCCAGCAGCAACCCGCCAAACACCACTGCGCGGCGCTGACCCAGATAGCGGTCAGCCAGCCAGCCGCCCAGCACCGGAGTGATATACACCAGCGAGGTGTAGGCGCCGTAGATCAGGTTCGACTTGCCGTCATTGAACAGCCAGTGCTGGGTCAGGTAGAAAATCAGGATTGCGCGCATGCCGTAGTAGGAAAAGCGTTCCCACATCTCGGCGAAGAAGAGCATGTAGAGGCCCTTGGGGTGCCCGGCAAACTCAGGCTCCTTCTGCACCGCGATCTTGCTGCCAATCGCAAGAAACACGATCAGCACAACTACGGCGATGGCCGCAATCCAATCGGCCTCCGCCCACAGCGACATATCTTTCATGAATTCGATCCCCATCGAATGGTTAAGCGGTGCCTCACCACACCGCCGCAATGGGGAGGCACCCTAGCGCCTGTTGCGCCCGTGTGAAGCATTTGTTGCGTGCTTGTTTTGTCATCGTGCTAGCGCACGATGCAGACCACCCACCCCGCCTCCCCACCCGGCCACCAATGATACCATCAGACTATGGTGGCTGGGTGGGGAGGCTGGGTAGGTGGTCTGCGCCACCGTTAGGTGGCCAAACACATTGACCGCATGGCTGTATTATGGCACTGATGCACCTCGCAAGGGACACTGCTGTTATGAACCCCAACCGCCCAAGCTCCAACCGGCCTGTCTATCTCAAACTGCGCGATCAGATCGCTGCGGCCATCATTGACGGTGCCTATCCTGAAGGCGCGATGCTGCCTTCCGTGCGGGCGCTGGCAGCTGAGCAGGGGGCGAACCCGCTCACAGTGGCCAAAGCCTATCAGCAATTCCAGAACGACGGCCTCGTCGAAGTGCAACGCGGCGTCGGCATGTATGTCGTGCGCGGCGCGGCCGAGCGGCTGCGCGCCACTGAACGCGAGACGTTTCTGCGCGAGGAATGGCCCGAAATCCGGAGTCGAATGCAGCGCCTCGGGCTTGATCCAGCAAATCTTGCGGTCGTTTTGTAAGGTTTTGGCTTACTGACATTAATGCAGGTTGCGGACTTTCCCGAATTCTGACAGTCTGTTCACACTCTTCAGCAACGGGTTGCATATCTTGCAAAGCTGAGAGTAAAGGGGGCCGCCCCACGGGTCGGGGGCGCGTAAACGAAACGACGGGGTAACCCGCATTTACGGCGTGATATGGCGGCAAGACCGTCCATGGGCGTCGGGAGATCGCCATGATCAGATCCGAATTGCTGCAGGAATTGCACAAGGATAATCCAGAGCTTCGCGCGGACGAAATCGAACAGGTGGTCGACATCTTCTTCGATGAAATCGCGCAACGGCTGGCCGAAGGCGGCCGGGTCGAACTGCGTGGATTTGGTGCCTTTTCGACGCGAGAGCGTGAAGCGCGCAGCGGACGCAATCCGCGCACCGGCGAAACGGTGGACGTGCCATCGAAGCGCGTGCCCTATTTCAAGGCCGGCAAGGAAATCCGCGAGCGGTTGAACAAGTAGGGTTGGCCTTGGTGTTGCGAAGGCGCCTTCGCGCCTTCGTCCTCGGTGCTATGCCTTCGCTGCGCTACGGGCGCCTGCGGCTCGCGTGCGCTCGCGGTCCGCTGGGCGACCGAACCACCGCTCCCCTCGCTGCTAGCATCTGGCGCTGATCGGCCCTGAAAGGGTCGCGAGGGCACGCGCCCGAGCCGCAGGCGCGCAAGCCCGCAGGGCTTGAAACAGCGCCGAGGACGCTCGCCCGGAGGGGCGAGCGAAAAGCAAATCACGCCACCTTGAGCGGCCGCATTTCATCGTGAGCGAGGCTCGGCACCGGCAGCGCGCGCTGCTCGCCCAAGGCGGCGAAGACCAGTTCGATCAGCCGCTCACCCCCGCCGCTCAGGCTCATGTCGACCGGGAGCATTCCGAGCGCAGCGATCTCGTCGATCTCGTCCGGCCCCGGCACCGCGATGATGCGCGCCAGCCCCGGCATCCGCTGCTGCGCCAAGGGCGTGACCTCACGCGAGACTGAAGTATCGCCGGTCGCCACCACCAGCACTTGCCTCCGGTCGATCCCGATCGCGTCCCAGCTCCTCGGGTCGGCCGGATTGGCGCGGTGGACGTGGTAGCCATCGGCCAGCGCCATCTGAAAGCGATCATGATCCGCTTCGAGTGCGAGGTAGCCAATGTCGTTGAATGACAGCGCATCGGCCAGCGTACGACCCGCCGACGTCATGCCGATGATCAGCACCGGCGCGTCATCACCCGCCAGCTTCATGTCCGGCGGCCCGGCGCGCAGGCGTCCGGCTAGCTTGCGCCCGATGTTCGACACCAGCGGCGTCACCGCCAGGCTGATCGCGATGGCGGTAACCATCGCCGAAACCAGCCGGGGCTCGGCCAGTCCCGCCACCGCGGGCAGCGCCAGCAGCACCAGCGTGAACTCGCTCCCCTGCCCGAGCAGGAACCCGAGCTGGATTGAGCCGGGCACCGACCAGCGGTTGAGCAGCGCGGCCCCCACGTTGAAAGCGCATTTCAGCACAATCATGCCGAGCGTCACGCCCACCACCAGCATCCAATCTGCCACCAGCAGCGCCGGATCGATGCTGAGGCCAACCGAGATGAAGAAGAAGCTCAGGAACAGCCCGCGAAACGCGTCAATTTCCGTCTGCACCAGGATGCGGTAGCGCGAATCCGCCACGGCCATCCCGCCCAGAAACGCGCCTAACGTCAGAGATAGCCCCGCCATCCCCGTCGCCCACCCGGCCGCGAGCGCGATGAACAGGGCGGTGGCGGTATAGACCTCGGTCGTCCCGGCGCGGGCGATCAGGTTGAACAAGGGCTCGGTCAGGTAGCGTGCGAACAGCACCGCGATGCCGAATGCGGCGAGCGCCTTGGCACCCGCCAACCCGAGCGCAGGCGCCAGCGCCCCGCCGCTCGCCAGCGCTCCGGCAGTCACCAGCAGCAGGATTGCGGCAATATCCTGGAAAATCAGGATCGATTGGGCCGCGCGGCCGACCGGGCAATCCTCCTGCCCGCGCTCACGCACCAACCCGATCACGACGGCGGTGGAGGATAGGCCCATGCCGAACCCGGCAATGATCGCGAACGCCACCGGCAGGCCGAACGCGATGAACAGCGCCGCAAAGGCCCCGCCCGCCACCACCATCTGCAAGCTGCCGAAGCCGAAGATATTGCCCGCCTCAGCCCGGATCCGCCCCAGCGAGAAGTGCAGGCCGAGATTGAACAGCAGGAACATCACCCCCGCCTCGGCCATGGCGGCCACCACGGGCCCGCGAAAATCGGACGCCATGCCGAGGCTCGCCAGCCCCAGGCCCAGACCGAGATAGCCGACGATTGGGTTCAGCCGCAGCGCCCGGCTCGCCAGCGCCGCGCCGATGCCGAGGCCCAGCAGGGTGATCGCCGGCTGGATGGTCGCCACCACCGAATGCGCGTCAGATGCTTCGCCCGCCATGCTGCGCCCTTGCTGTGTGAATATCTTGGCCGAAATGGGCGATGATACGCCGACTGGCAAGCTTTCGGGCAAGCTCTGGCCTTGGAACCGCAATCTGTGGCAAGGGCGACATCATGCGGGCGTGGCGGAATGGTAGACGCCGGGGACTTAAAATCCCCTGAGCTTTGCTCGTGCGGGTTCGAGTCCCGCCGCCCGTACCAGATAAGTGACTCAGCCTAAGTAATGCACTTTGATGTCTAGGCAGTCATTATCTCCCCCTTAACGTCTTCTACCTATGTCCGTTCTGGGAATATGGGACAGGCGCGTCCCATCAACATGTCTCGCCAGTGCCAGGACCAGGGGCTGTCGGGTTGGGACAACAGGGCATGGACATCGCGACGAATACCGCACGTCTGGAAGAGGCACCCGATACGCCCGGCGCTGACCAGCGCGCCGCGCCGCGCTTCACGCTACTCATCCGCGCGGCCAAACTGGTCTCGGCGCAGGGTGAATTCGTGTGCGTGATTCGCGACGTTTCGGAAACCGGGGTGAGCGTTCGTCTGTTTCATGCCCTGCCGAGCTGCAAGGACTACGCGCTACACATGCCCGCAGGTGCGACCTACGAGGTCCGCTGCGTTTGGCAGCGCGAGAACGAAGCCGGCTTCACCTTTGAGCAAAGCGTTCAGGTCGGCCAACTGGTCAATGAAGCGAGCGAATATCCCAAGCGCGGGCTCAGGCTTGGCCTGTGCTTCCCGGTGATGGTCCACACCTTGTCGGGCAGTTTCGATGCGGTGGTCGAAAACCTCTCGCAGCAGGGCGCGCGGATCACCTGCGACCAGCTGCTGGCAATCGACCAGAATGTGCGGATCGCTGCGCCGGGCCTGACAGGCAAGACCGGCGAAGTGCGCGCCAAGGTGCGCTGGCGGCGTGAACGTCAGTATGGGGTGGTGTTCGACGACACCTTCACCCTCGGCGAATTCGCGCGGTTGGCTGCCCAGCTTCAGGCCCCGGCCCTGCTCAGCGAATAGCTTGCCCGAAATCAGGCAGGCACGAATTTCATTGCGACCCCGTTGATGCAGTGGCGCTTGCCAGTGGGCTTGGGGCCATCATCAAAGATGTGCCCCAGATGCCCGCCGCAATCGGCGCA
>DLGU01000092.1:0-4199 GCA_002482865.1 Porphyrobacter sp. UBA7686 | reverse complement strand
CTGCCAGAAACTCGGCCAGCCGGTGCGGCTGTCGTATTTGTGCGCCGAGGCATAGAGCGGGTTGGCGCAGCCTGCGCACACGAAGGTGCCCTTGCGCTTTTCCTTGTCGAGCGGCGAGGTAAAGGCGCGTTCCGTCCCTGCCTGCCTCAACACATAGAACTGGTCCTTGGTCAGCGCCTTGCGCCATTCGGCCTCGGTTCTGCCCTTGGGATAGTTCTTGGCTTCGGCGGGCGCGGCGGAGCAGGCGCTGATAAACGGTAGCGCAGCGCCAATGGCGAGCAGACGGCGGCGATCGATCACAGGCAGGCGCATCGGGGCGTGTTCCATCTTGGGGGCTTGAAGGCTCTGTCCTTAATACGCCCGGAACACGCCCGAAGTTTCACCTGCCCGTCCGGCGATCAGAAAGTTGTGATCTCAACCTCGAGCTTGCGGAACCCGTGGACGAAGTTGGCGCGCACCCGCTCGACATCGCCGGCGACATGCACCCGCATCCGGCGCTTGTGCATTTCCTCCAGCAGCACCCGCAATTGCAGTTCGGCCAGCCGCGCACCGACACAGCGGTGGATACCGTAGCCGAAGGCGAGGTGGCGGCGAGCGTTCTCGCGGGTAATGTCGAGCTTGTCGGGGTTCTCGAACACGTCAGCGTCGCGATTGGCGCTGATGTACCACAGCACCACCTTATCGCCCGCCTTGATGGTCTGGCCAAACACCTCGGTATCCTCGGTACAGGTGCGGCGCATATGGGCCAGCGGCACCTGCATCCGCAGGATTTCCTGCACGGCATTGGGGATCAGCTCCGGCCGTTCCTCATAGAGTTTGCGCTGATCGGGGAACTTGTCGAGCGCGTGGATGATGCCGCTCATGGTGTTACGAGTGGTGTCGTTTCCGCCCACGATCAGCAGCACCAGATTGCCCATGAATTCCTCCGGGCTCATCTGGTTCATCGCGGGCGAGTGGATCATCATCGAGATGAGATCATTGCCCGGCTCCTTGTCCATCGTCCGCTCGATCCAGAGCGTCTGGAAATAGGCCGCCATTTCCTGAAGGATGCCCCAGCGGGTCTCATCCAGGGCCCGCACCGCGCCAAGCTCGGTATCGCCCGCCCAGTCCGACCAGAAGGTCAGCAAGCGGCGGTCTTCCCACGGGAAGCCGAACAGGATGGCGAGCATCCCGGTGGTGAGCTCGATCGAGACGGTATCGACCCAATCGAACACTTCGCCGCGCGGCAAGCGGTCGAGCACTTCGCCGGTGCGTTGGCGGATTTCCGCTTCCATCTCGGTGATGGCGGTGGGGGTAAACTTGGGCGCGACGGTGCGGCGCTGCCCGGTGTGCTGCGGGCGGTCCATCGCAATGAACATCGGCAGCTCGCGGCGCTCGACGCCCATTTCGGCCAGCTGCGCATCATCAGGCCGTTCGAGGATGGTGATCCCGCCATGCTCCCAGCTCGACGAGAAGGTTTCGGGCAGAGCCTCGATATGCTGGATCGCCTTGTGGCCGACCACCGCCCAGTAGGGGCCGAACGGGCTTTCGGGGATCCAGTGCAACTGGCCCGCCGCGCGCATCTCGGCGAAAACGGGCTGCCACGTATCCTCGGCATAGATTTCCGAGCGGCTCACATCCCACGGGTGCGAGTGTCGGAGACGTTCTTCGGGATGGGCGGCGAAGTGCGCTTTGAGCGCATCGTAAGAACTCGGCTCGCGGCGCACTTGCGGGCGCTGAATCGCAGCTGGGGTGGGGGCGATGGTGGCCATGTCTGTCTCCCGTCAGGCAGCCTCGTGCATGGGCCGCTCCGATCCGAGTCGCATCCTCAGACTAACTGACAGCAATGTCAATAGTGGGTTGCGAATGGAGACTTATTCGGCAGGCCCAGAGGCAGGCTCGGTCGGGGAAGGCGCGCGCCGGGCGAACCAGCTCTTCTTGGCCCGCCCGGCCCCGCCCGACTTCATCACCCGCTTGCGGAACAGCAGCGATCCGCCCTTGACGAGCAGGATGACCGCAATGCCCTGCCACAACACCGCCAGCGCATGGGGCCACAGGGTCTCCTCCAGCGCGGCGCGGGCCAGCATAGCAAAGGGCGAGGACAGCGGGAAAGCGATAGCCCCTAGCTCCAGCGGGGTGCCAGTCTGACCGATATTGGCCGCCGACAGAAAGAACACCATCAGTTGCAGCATCGTCACCGGCATCGACAGGGTCTGCACCTCGCGCACCGAGGCCGCCATCGCGCCAATCGTCAGGAACAACGAGCCGAGCAGCAGATAGGCCATCGTGAAATAGATCAGCCCCAGCGCCATGAACATCGGCCAGCCGACCGCCGGGCCGGGCAGCTCGCGGAAATTGGTCTGCGTCACGGTGACAATCGCGTCTTCGGCAATCGCCCAGAACGCCCAGCCAACGGTACCCCACACCGCAATCCCGACGAAGGACACGCCAAGCATCGCGAACAGCTTGCCCATGAACACCGCATCCATCGGCAAAGCCGCGGCGAGGATTTCGATGATCTTGTTGCCCTTTTCCTCGGCGAGGTTGGACAGCACCATGCCGCCCAGCAGCATAGTCAGCAGGAACAGCACCATCTGCGCTGCCTGAGCAGTGCGCACCCGGTTGGTGCGTTCGGACGCGGCGCTGGTAGCGACCACTTCGCTGGTGGCCGTGGGGAACTGCGAGGGCGAAGCGCCGCTCGCTGTCGCCGCAATCAATTCGATTGGCCCCGACCAGCGATCAATCTGACCCTTCGTGCCGACCAGTTGCGGCTCCGTCAGCGATCCGGTCAGGATCGCGGCGTAATTGCCGCGGCGCTGATCCAGAAAGGCGCGTGCATCAAAATTGCTGGCCTGCGCGGCTTCTTCGATCACCCGCAATTCGGGCACCTGAGCACCCAGCTGCGGGCGCAAGACATCGGCAGCCGCGATCATCGCCGCGTTGTCTTCAGCCGAGAGGGCCAGGCCAATCTCGGTGCTGACAGCGCTGCGTTGCACCTGCCCGCCGATACTGCCCGCCAATCCCCCGATCAGTACCGGGAAGAGCGGCCCGAGCAGAAAGAACAGGAACGCGCGACTGAACAGCACCGCGACGAAATCGCGCCGGGCGATGACCCAGGCAGCTTCCAGCGTGGTGAGGCGCGGGCGAAGCATTTCGGTATCGCTCATGCGCGGTTCCCCTGATTATCGGCTTCAAGCTGGCGCGCAGCAGCCTCACCCGCGATGGCGACGAAGGCATCGTGCAGGCCCGCCCGCTCGATCGAAAGCGACAGGATCCCCGCCTCGCCTTCGATCAGTTGCCGCAGCAAGGGTTCGATCCCGGTTGCTGGCAGGGCAAACTGGAAGAAATCGCCATTGCGGCGGGTTTCCGGAGGCAGAGCGGAAAGCCATGCGCCCTCGCGCGCCCGCGTTTCCAGCCGCACCTGCGCCGGGATGCGGTCGCGCGCGGCCTCGACACTGCCCGCATAGGGCACCTTGCCCCCGGCGATGATCGCCACGCCTTCGCACAGGCGTTCGGCATGGTGGATCACGTGGGTGGAAAAGATCACCGTCACGCCGTCATCCGCAAGAGCGCGGATCATCATTTCGAGCTTGCCCTGGTTGATCGCATCGAGGCCCGAAAACGGCTCGTCCAACACCACCAGCCGGGGCTGATGCACCAGCGTGCCGAGCAGCTGGACGGTCTGGGCCATGCCTTTCGAAAGCTGGCGGATCTGACGGTCGGCGGCATAGCCGAGGCCGTGGCGTTCGAGCAGTTCACCTGCGCGCTTGCGGCCCTCTTTCAGCGGCAGACCCCGCAGCGCGCCCATGAAGGCAATCGCCTCGACGCACTTCATCGCCGGATAAAGCCCGCGTTCCTCCGGCAGGTAGCCGATCAGGCGGCCGATATCGTGCGGGCGGTCATGCCCGAACACGCGGCGCACGCCTTCATCCGGATCGATAATGCCGAGCAGCATCCTGAGCGTGGTGGTCTTGCCCGCGCCGTTCGGGCCGAGAATCCCGTAGATCGCGCCTTCGGGCACGGAAATGTCCACGCCATCGACAGCGCGCGTGCCGTCAAAGCTCTTGATCAGCCCGCGTGCCTCGACCGCGAGGGGGCGCGCATCGGCGGGCGTGGCTATCGAACCAGCCTCGTGATTGCCCAGCTTGTTGTGATCGCTTACCGCCATGTCCATAGCCTTACGCGGTTAGCGGTCAGGATTAAACGGGAGCCTCTCCGAA
>DLGU01000152.1:8143-13080 GCA_002482865.1 Porphyrobacter sp. UBA7686 | reverse complement strand
GCGCGACGTTGACGCCGGGTCAGAAGGTCAAGCTGGTCGTGCGGGCGCGCTGATTTGCGAGCATGCTGGCGGTGCGAGCCGCCATAACTGGCAGTATCTCGATTGCACAAAGAAAAAGCGGCGGGGATTGCTCCCCGCCGCTTTCCATTTTTGCTTGCATTGACTGCCTTAGTTGGTCTGCATTGCCGAGTCGACTTCATCGAAGGTCGCGCTCAAAGTCGAGCCCAGCGACGTCATGGCAGTGATCGCGGCGACGGCGATGAGAGCGGCAATCAGGCCGTATTCGATGGCGGTGGCGCCCTGCTCGTCACGGACGAGGTTCTTGAAGAAGGTCATCTCTAGTCTCCTGGTTTGGTCTTCGGTACCCAAGCCCCCCCTGTTCGGCGGCGGGCTATTTGTGAGATAATCGATACGTATTGAGAAATTCCTAATTCGAAACGAAATTGAATTTACCCGTTCATCGCATCGACGCTTTTGCTCTCAATCGTGTTCCACATGGTGATTGCAGTGTCTGCGACACCTTGCAGCGAAACAATCATGGCGATCACGATCAGAGCGACAATCAGGCCATATTCGACAGCGGTTGCTCCCGAGGTGTCGTCGACGAGGTCCTTGATGAAAGTCGACAGCATTGGTGGTCCCCCCCGTTTGTCACGGCTTGATGCAGTGTAAAATCCGGGCTTCGAGTTAATAAATGGTTGAGATCGGGCACGTTGATGGAAAGAAATCCGACATGACCTTGGGCTGGATGGCGGTAGTTGCTGCTGCCTTACACCGCGATGATGGGCGCTGGCTCATGCATCAACGCCCCTTGGGCAAGCACCATGCGGGGCTCTGGGAATTTCCCGGAGGTAAGGTGGAAGATTTTGAAATGCCTATGGAATCTCTGGTGCGGGAGCTGACGGAAGAGCTCGGGATCGTCTGTCGTGCTGCCGCCTGTGCGCCTGCCGGTTTTGCCGAAGGCGGATTTGCCAGCAACGGTCAGGCGCTTGTCATTCTGCTTTACACGGTGAGCGTATGGCAGGGCGAACCGCAGCCGCTGGAGGGCGGGGCGGTGGGCTGGTTCACTCCGGACGAGGTGCTCGCGCTGCCAAAGCCGCCGCTCGATGTCATGCTGGCACAGCGGCTGTTTCAAAATCTCGGATCAAACCCAAACGCCTCTTGCCAAGCCTGACGCACCCCCTTATGTGCCGGCCCTCAGCGCGCACCCGTAGCTCAGCTGGATAGAGCATCAGACTACGAATCTGAGGGTCGGACGTTCGAATCGTTCCGGGTGCGCCAACAAAGCCCGCTCCTTGAAAAGGGGGCGGGCTTTGTCGGTTCTGGGTCTGATTTAGTCCGCCACACTCTCCTCGAGCGCATGCATATCATCGTCCGACAGGCCGAAATGATGCCCGGCTTCGTGAATCACGACATGGCGAATCAGCGCGGCAAAGCTGACCCCGGTTTCCTCCATCTCGGCCAGTAGCGGCTGGCGGAACAGCGTGATGACTGGCGGTAGCCCGTCGCTGTCCCACTGTGACCGCTCGGTCAGCGCGACGCCTTCATACAGCCCGGTCAACTCCCAGCGATCGACAATTCCGACAGCGTGCAATTGTTCGGCGGTCGCGAATTCCTCAATCCGCAGTACCACACCGGCTAGCGGCTGGCTGAACGCTTCCGGCAGGCGAGCGAGAACGGAAGTAGCGGCGGCTTCGAAATCGGCGATGCTGGGCTGACGCAAGATCGGTCCTTTCTCGTCACCATGGGGGATGAATTGCCGGGGCAATCCCTTACATAAAGCAAGATGGGGACAGCATCCTTCCCGCGCAACCGGCGTATCTGCATGGAACGCCTTGGGAGTTGACGGGTTGACGTCACTCGGGATCGACAGGTGAGGGGGCTCCGACTGGGCCAATGAGTAAAGAAAGACGACAGACCATGAATTACGTTTCGGCCCACGATCACGATGATGAGTTCGATCCGGAAAACCCGATGGGCAAGCCGGAAGTGCCGGATCACGTGCAGAACGCGATCCGCACTCTGATCGAATGGGCAGGCGATGATCCAAACCGCGAAGGCCTCCGCGATACCCCCAAGCGGGTCGGCCGCGCGTGGCTAGAATATTGTGAGGGTTACAAGGAGGATCCGGCGATCCACCTGTCGCGCATTTTCGAGGAGGTGGGCGGCTATGACGAGATCGTTCTGCTCAAGGACATTCCGTTCCAGTCGCATTGTGAACACCACATGGCCCCGATCATCGGCAAGGCGGCGATTGCCTATCTGCCGAACAAGAAGGTGGTCGGCATTTCCAAACTCGCCCGCGTTCTGCACGGTTATGCCCAGCGCTTGCAGATTCAGGAGCGTCTGACCGCCGAGGTCGCGCAATGCATCTGGGACAATCTCGATCCGCATGGCGTGGCCGTGGTGATCGAAGCACAGCATGGTTGCATGACCGGTCGCGGCGTCAAAACACCAGGCGTGGGTATGATCACCAGCCGCATCCTCGGGTGCTTCCTCGACAATGACAGCAGCCGCAAGGAAGTCATGAGCCTGATGGGCTACTGATCCGGCGGGCGATGACGGCGGCTATCAACCAGATTAGCGTTCCGGCGAGAATGTCGGTGACATAATGCCCGCCGATCGGGATGGTGGAGACGATGACCGCGCTGCTGGCTGCAACACCGAGCCAAACGAATCATGTCTCCGCCAAGGCCTGCGCGAGCAGCAGTCCGAGCACTGTGTGGAACGAAGGAAAGGTCACTAGCCCCGACATGTCGGCAAGGCCGAAGCGGAGATCCGTTCCGGCGTGAAGGTGATCGAAGGCGGCCAAGTGATAGACTCCCGCGCCTTTCGGCAACCCGTTCCCTTGGAGGTATAAGAGATCGAAATAGGCCATGGCTCCGCGCGCCGGAGCCATGATCGAGATCGCTGCAATGACCTGCATAGTCATCACTGTCGTGTTGAAGAGTTCCCAGGCTTTGTTTGTTCGGCCTGCCAGAAGGGTTAGCACAATGCTGCCGGCAGCCACTGGGCCGGACAGGTTGTAGACAAAAGCGAGACCATCGATCAGCCAGGGATGGGCAGTGAAGGCCGGCACCGCGACGCTGACGTCCCAGCCGATGATCTCGTCCATCCGGGCCAGCGCCGCGTCGATGGTCGGCGCTCGAAGGCGCAAGCCAACGTTTGAAATCAGGCCGCAAAACAACAGGGACAGCGTGCCGGCCGCAACAATTGCGGCTGCTTGGGCAAAACGCGGCTCCATTTTTCGGAAGTGGGCGTAGGCCGAGACGACGCCCATTCCTGCGGCAAGTGCGATAAAAGGGGCGAATTCCGACAGCTTAACCTCAAGGCCGGAAGCGGCAATGACAGTGGCCGCTAACGCCGCCGCTGCGACAAGCACGCCTGCTGGAACAAGTGCCCAAGCGGACGGGAGCCTGCCAGCAAATCTAAGGCTAGCAAGGTGCATAGTCAGGCGGGCGGCAGGTTGATCCATGGCGCCGCCTTACCGTCAACAGCGTAAATTTCGGCTTAAGGTTGGCACAACATGTGTTTGGCCCTCGTGACCCGTTCATCGCCCGGTTTCTCGGTGTTGTTCGGCTATCTGCGAATACTCAGGCTTCGAATTTCCTCACCTTTCAGTGCCCGAAATGCACCTTCCACCCCTCGCTAAACCTTGGCAAACCCTTGGTTTGTACGAGTCGCAATGGTAGTCTTGCCTGATCCACGGCCCTAACGGCCGGGATCAAGCAGGAGAGTACCATGAAGAAGTACGTCTTTGCGGGACTGGCGCTGAGCGCCTGCCTCGCTTCGCCTACCTTCGCGCTCGAGCATGAGGTCGTGATCGACCATGAGGGCGGCCCGATCGCGGCCGACTACAAGGGTTCGGTCACGATCGAAACCACACAGGTCGGAACTGCCGGCCCGGCCGGACGGCCGAATACGCTGCGCTGCAATTGGACCGCGACGCTCAATGTCGAGCGGGTCGCCAAGGTTGGCGAGACGCTGCAGTCGCGCCGCACCTTGACCAGTGATGATGTGGTCAACGGGTCGCGTCCCGGCTGGTGCGAAACCCATGCCAAGGCAATTGACCGGCTGGTCGACTCCCGTCGGGACAACATCCGCACCGCCATGCTCGCATTGATCGATCTGGATCGTGCGGAGCTTCTCGCCGAGGCAGAGGGCGCGCAGAACAGCCGCCGCGGCGTCTGATCCCACTAAACCAGTCGTAGGAGAGCGGGGCGCTTCCATAGCGGAGGCGTCCCGCTTTCGCATTTGCGATCAGGGGCAAAGCGTCGTAGCCTTTCGGTTCGGCCCAGCCGATGAGCCTTACCGACGGAGATTGCTGATGCTGCGCAGACCTGCCACCCGCTTTTTTGTTGCCGCCGCGCTGGCGGGCGTGCTTGCCGCCTGTTCGGGCGAAGGCGCCTCCGATGCCGCACCCAGCGGCGATGTTGCTGCAGCGGGCGAAGTCCCGCCGGTGCTCAATGAACGGCATGACAATTTCGAAGGGATCGGCGATGCCTTCAAGGCTGTTCGCGGGGAGCTGGACAAGGACGCGCCCGATTTCACTCTGATCGCCGCCAAGGCTGGCGATATCAACACGCGCGCGAAGCTGATCGAAACCCACTTCCCGGCTGGCACCAGCGTCGACGATGGCTTCAAGACCGAAGCCCTGCCGTCGATCTGGCAGAAGCCTGAGGAGTTCAAAGCCGCCGCACAAAAGCTGGTCGATGAAAGCGCCAAGCTGGTGACCGTCGCGGGTGAGGGCGACAAGGCCGCCACGGGAGCGCAGGCGATGGCCATGGGCGGCGCGTGCAAGGGCTGCCACGACAAGTTCCGGCTCGACGACAAGAAGTAGCCCCGATGACCGATCCGCTCGGTACGCCGCCCACTGCCTCGCATGATGTGAAAGTGTGGGATCCCTTGCTGCGGATCACGCATTGGAGCTTTCTGCT
>DLGU01000152.1:0-8051 GCA_002482865.1 Porphyrobacter sp. UBA7686 | reverse complement strand
CGCTTTTCCAGCTTTGTGAAAGGGCCGGGCGAGGTCATCGCCTATTTGCGCGGCGCCTTGTCAGATGCCGCGACCCGCATCGGACATTCGCCTATTGGCGGGTGGAGCACCTTGGCGTTGCTCGGAGCGATGTCGCTTCAGGTTAGCATGGGCCTGTTTGCGGGCGACCCTTATGACGGAATGACGGGGCCGCTCAACTCGCTGGTTGGTGTGATGGCCGCCGATACGATCACCGAATTGCATGAGACATTCTTCTGGGTGATTGCCGGACTGATCGGCCTGCACCTCACGGCGATCACTTACTATGCTGTCAGAGGCAATGATCTGCTGAGCCCGATGGTAAGCGGTGACCGTCCGCCGAAGCCGGGCGTGGCGGGGATTGGCCCGACGCCGTGGGGGCACGCGGCGCTCGCGGTGGGGCTGGCTGCCGGCTTGGCGCTATGGGTAGCGTACGGTGCGCCGCCGCTGACCTGATACGAGAACGGGGCGCTTTCCCTTTCGGAAAAGCGCCCCGTTTTCATTTATCCGAGCAGGAAAGCTCAGAGCTGGCCGAGCATGTGGTCGGCGCTCGAAACCTTGAAGTCGCCCGGTTCTTCGACATTGAGCTGCTCGACAACACCGTCATTGATCACCATCGAGAACCGCTGACCGCGCTTGCCAAGGCCAAAGCCGGAGCCGTCCATGGTCAGGCCGATTGCTTCGACGAACTCGGCATTACCGTCCGCCAGCATGGTGATGTCATCGCTGCCAGCCGCCTTGTTCCAGGCGCCCATCACGAAGGCATCGTTCACTGCGGTGCCGACGATTTCGTCGACGCCCTTGGCCTTGAGGTCGCTCGCCTTTTCGACAAAGCCGGGAAGGTGCTTGGCTGAGCAGGTCGGGGTGAAGGCACCGGGGACCGAGAACAGCGCGACGCGCTTGCCAGCGAAATAATCAGAGGACTTGACGGGCTGCGGGCCTTCGGCGGTCGCCTTGATCAACGTGACTTCGGGGATCTTGTCGCCAACGGAAATGGTCATTGTATCTGCATCCTCATGCCTTGGGGGGTGTGTCTGCGGTGTTCTATAGCGGGTGCGGGCATGCGGGCAACAAATAGACATATAAAGATAAGTTTATATTTGCCTCATGCGGCCCTTGTCGCTAGGGGCAGGGCGCATAAGCAGACCTTCGCACACCGATGTGCCGATCTGCGCTTAGGAGATTGAAGCAATGGCTACCCTCGCTGCCGCCCCGACCACCGAATACGTGATCAAGGACATCGCGCTGGCCCAGTTCGGCCGTGACGAGATCATGATCGCCGAGACTGAAATGCCCGGCCTCATGGCGCTGCGCGAAGAATATGGTGCGGCCCAGCCGCTCAAGGGCGCCCGCATCACCGGCTCGCTCCACATGACCATCCAGACCGCGGTGCTGATCGAGACGCTCGTGGCTCTCGGCGCCGAAGTGCGCTGGGCGACCTGCAATATCTTCTCGACGCAGGACCACGCCGCGGCCGCCATCGCCGACGCCGGCATCCCGGTCTTCGCGATCAAGGGTGAGACGCTGGCCGATTACTGGGATTACGTGGGCCGCATCTTCGATTGGGCGACCGACGAAAACCCCGACCTCACCTGCAACCTGATCCTCGACGATGGCGGCGATGCGACCATGTTCGCGCTGTGGGGCGCGCGCCTTGAAGCGGGCGAGGAAATGGGTGAGCCGACCAACGCCGAGGAAATCGAATTCCAGCGCGCGCTGAAGGCCTTCGTCGCGGCCCGTCCGGGTTACCTCACGAAGACCGTCAAGGCGATCAAGGGCGTTTCGGAAGAGACCACCACGGGCGTGATGCGCCTCTACCAGATCGCCAAGCAGGGCAAGCTTCCCTTCCCGGCGATCAACGTGAACGATTCGGTCACCAAGTCGAAGTTCGACAACCTCTACGGCTGCAAGGAATCATTGGTCGACGCGATCCGCCGCGCCACCGACGTGATGCTGGCCGGCAAGGTCGCCTGCGTTGCCGGCTACGGCGATGTCGGCAAGGGTTCGGCTGCTTCGCTGCGTGACGGCGGCGCCCGCGTGATGGTCACTGAAATTGACCCGATTTGCGCGCTGCAGGCGGCAATGGACGGCTTTGAAGTCGTCACCATGGAAGACGCCGTGAAGCGCGCCGACATCTTCGTGACTGCCACCGGCAACGAAGATGTGATCACCGCCGAGCACATGATGAACATGAAGCCGATGGCGATTGTCTGCAACATCGGGCACTTCGACAGCGAGATCCAGATTTCCGCGCTTTCCAACTATAACTGGAAGGAAATCAAGGAAGGCACCGACATCGTCACCTTCCCGGATGGCAAGTCGATCATCATTCTCGCCAAGGGCCGCCTGGTGAACCTGGGCTGCGCGACCGGCCACCCCAGCTTCGTGATGAGCGCGAGCTTCACCAACCAGACCCTCGCCCAGATCGAGCTGTTCACCAAGGCTGACGAATATCAGAACGACGTTTACGTCCTGCCTAAGCATCTCGATGAAAAGGTCGCCGCGCTTCACCTCGAAAAGCTGGGTGTGAAGCTGACCCAGCTGTCGGGCAAGCAGGCAAACTACATCGGCGTGCCGCAGGCTGGCCCGTTCAAGCCCGATCACTACCGCTACTAAGCGATGCGAAACCGGCGCCTCCGCACCGTTTTTCCAAGCGGTTCGGGGGCGCATGGGTTCATCCCCGTTGCACTCCCGCGCGCACGCGCATAGCGGTTGAGCGATGGACCTCTCGCCCCTTTCATTGGTGCTGATCGCACTCGTGCTCGCCGCTTGGGCGGTGGGTGCGGCGATGGTCGTGCTGCGCGCGAACCAGAGCGTCAAGCGCGCCAAGGCGATGCGCACCAGCCTGAAACGGATGCAGACGCTGCTGGATGTCGCCCCGGCGCTGCCATTGCTGGTTCGGGTCGACGGGCGGATCGAGGCGCCCGAGAAGCTGGCCCGGATGTTGGGCCTGACCGCGATGCCCAAATATCTCAGCGAGCTCGCAGCGCCTGCCGGCAATCCCAAGGGCGGCGGGCTTGCGCAGGCGCAGCTTGATCAGCTGTGGTCCCGGATCCAGACCACCCAGAAAAGCGCCGCGCCCTTCCGCATGGCCATCAATCTGCCCGGCGCGCAGCGCAGCCTTGCGCTCTACGGAACGCTCGCCGATCCGCAGGTTTCGCCGGGTGGGGCCGCGCTGGTGTGGGTGTTCGACTTTACCGAAAGCCATTCCGAAATGGCCCGCCTGCGGGCTGCTGCTGCGCGGGCGACGGGGGATTTCGCCGCGCTCGTCGGCCTGATCGAAGCCGCGCCGATGCCGATGTGGTTCCGGGGTTCCGACCTCACTCTACAGCTCGTCAACCAGGCATACGTCGATGCCGTTGGCGCAAGCACAGCGGCCGAAGTGGTGCAGAGCCAGATCGAATTGCTCGAACCCGAGGAAGGCCGCTCGCCCGCCGATATCGCCCGCGCCACACTGAGCAGCCAAGCCAAGTCCGAACGGATCATCGCCGCGACCATCCACGGCGCGCGCCGCACGCTGCGGGTCAGCGATCTTCCCCTCGGGCTTGAGGGGGTGGCAGGCTATGCCATCGACATCGAGGAACAGCAGCAGGTCGCGCGCGAATTCCGCGCCTTCCGCGATGCGCAGCGCGCGCTGCTCGACCAGCTGTCGGTCGGCGTCGCCCTGTTCGATGGCGAGGAACGTCTGACCTTCGCTAACCGCCCGTTCCGGCGCCTGTTCTCCCTCACCGAAGAAGCGATCGAGGCGCATACGCCCTTCGAACGCTTCCTTGCCGAAGCGCGGGAGCGGGGCCGCACGCCCGAAGTGCGCGACTTCCCCGAATGGCGGCGTGAGTGCACGGGTTGGTTCGGAATGCAGGATACGCAGGAAGAAGCCTGGCCGCTGCCGGGTGGTACTCACTTGCGCGTTGTCGCCCAACCGATGCCGGATGGCGGCCTCATCCTGATCACCGAGGATCGCACCGAAAGCCTCGCGCTCTCCGCCGTGCGTGACACGCTGCTACGAACCCGTACCGCCACGCTCGACAGCCTATTCGAAGCCTTGGCAATCTTCGCGCCGGATGGTTCGGTACAGCTCTGGAACCGCAGCTTTGCNNGGCACCTGGGGTCTCACGCCGGAACTGCTCGATCTGCATCCGAGTGCGGATGAACTCTTGAGCGCGATCGGACGCAATCTGGTCAACCCCGAAGAAGCTGGGCTGATCGGGGCAGCCGTGCGCGCTGCGACACTCGACCGGCGCGAGAAGGGCGGGCAAGTTGATCTGGCTGATGGCCGCACGCTGCGCTTTGCCGGAATTCCTCTGCCGGATGGCAACGGCCTCCTGACCGTGCTCGACATCACCGCCTCGCAGAAGGCCGAACAGGCGCTGCGCGAGCGGGCCGAAGCGCTGGAGGAGGCTGACGCGGTCAAGGCCAAGTTCCTCGCCAACATGAGCTATGAATTCCGCACGCCGCTGACCACCATCGGCGGCTATGCCGAACTGCTGAAAAGCGGCGCGGCCGCTGATCCCGAGGCGGCGGGCGAATATGTTGATGCGATCTTGAGTGCGGTTGAGCGCCTGACCGAACAGGTCGAAAACGTTCTCGACCTGTCGCAAAGCGAGGCAGGGTTGCTGCCGATCCGCAAGGAACGCCTCGACCTCCTCGATTTCCTCACCACGCTGGTGCGCGAGCGTGAGGGGGCGATTGTCGCCGCCGGGCTGAGCCTCGACCTAAAGGGCCGCCGCGGCCGGGTAATTGAGGCTGACCCGCGCCAGATGGGCCGGGCGATCGGCAACTTGCTCGACAATGCTGTGGTGGGCACGCCGGAAGGCGGCCGCATCGTGATCGAGATCCGCCGCGCGCCCGAGGGCACGGAGTGGGGGGTAGAGATCAGCATTGCCGATAATGGACGGGGCATGACCTCGAAAGAACTTGCCCGCGCGCAGGGCGGGGTGAAACCCGCAGGTGAGGGCGCGCCGGAGCGCCGCACCGGGCTCGGCATCCCGCTCGCCCGGCAGCTGATTGCCGCGCATGACGGGACGCTTGAGATCGTCAGCCGCAAAGGCGCGGGCACCACTGCGACGATCCGCCTGTCGTGACCGAAACCCGGTCTAGCCTCCCCGACCTGCCATCTATGGCCGCCTACGGCGCAGCGATTGCCTCGCGGCTTCGGGCGGGCGATGTGGTGGCGCTAACTGGCGGGTTGGGAGCGGGCAAGACCACTCTGGCGCGCGCGATCCTGGCGGCTCTGGGACATGAAAGTGAAGTGCCGTCGCCGACATTTACCATTATCGAAACGTACGATTCGCCGCCGCTCAGGCTCGCCGCTGTGCATGCCGATTTCTACCGTTTGGAGGATCCGGCCGAACTCGCGGAAATCGGCCTCGATGATTATCGCGAGAGTGCGGTTCTGCTGGCGGAATGGCCGGATCACGCGGGCGGTTTCGCGCATGAGCCAGGATGTCTGTCGATCACGCTGGAACCGGTGGGAGAAAGCGGGGAAGGCGGGCGGATTGCGATTGCCCGCGGCGGGGCGGATTGGGTAGGGCGGATGCCATGACCGCGCTTCCTCAAGGCCTCGCCGAATTCGTCGCCCACGCCGGATGGGAGGGCGCGGACATCGACCCGCTGCCGGGGGATGCCTCGTTCCGGCGGTATTTCCGCCTGACGCGGGCAGGCAGTGGCACAGCCATGCTGATGCACGCCCCTCCGCCGCAGGAAGACCCCGCGCCGTTCCTCCACGTTGCCCATTGGCTGAACGCGCACGGGATGCGCGGCCCCGCCATCCTCGCGGAAGATGCGGCCCAAGGCTGGGTGCTGACCGAGGATTTCGGCAATGACCGGATGCGCGACTGGCTCGATCTGAACCCTGCAGACGAGCGCGCCGCCTACGAAGCCGCGGTCGAGGCGCTGACCGCGCTCCACCGCCTGCCGCCGGGGCCGTTTCCGGCTTACGACATGGCGGTTTATGCCCGCGAGGCGGCGCTGCTAACCGAGTGGTATTGCCCCGCCCAAGGCCTTGCGGTGGATGCAGCCGGCTATGCCGCCGCCTGGGAAGAAGTCCTCGCGCCGCTGCTGGCCCGCCAGAACCCCGGTGTGACGGTGCTCCGCGATTATCATGCCGAGAACATCATGCTGCTCGGCGGCAAGGCGACCACGCCGCAGGGCCTGATCGACTTTCAGGACGCGCTGGTGGGCCACCCGGCCTATGACCTCGTCTCGCTGTTGCAGGACGCGCGGCGCGATGTGCCTGAGGTGCTCGAGGCGGCGATGCTGGCGCATTACTGCGCGGCGGCGGGCGTCTGCGGCGATGATTTCCTCGCCGACTACGCCCGGCTTGGCGCGCAGCGGAATGTCAAGATCGTCGGCATCTTCACCCGGCTCGACCGGCGTGACGGCAAGCCCAAATACCTCGCCATGATCCCGCGCGTCTGGGCGGCGATGGAACGCGATCTGGCACATCCCGCGCTGGCGCCCGTGGCGCGCTGGTTCGATGCCAATATCCCGGCTGATCTTCGTGCTGCGAACGGCGCTTTCGCTGCATGACCAAGCTCGCATCCGACACCGCGATGATCCTCGCCGCAGGCCTCGGCAAACGGATGCGGCCGCTCACCGCCAGCCAGCCCAAGCCGCTAGTGCGGGTGGCAGGCAAAGCGCTCATTGACCACGCGCTTGACCGGCTCGCCGAAGCAGGTGTCGCCAAGGCGGTGGTGAATGTCCACTACCTCGCCGACGCGCTCGAAGCCCATGTTCTCGCGCGCGCCGCGCCCAAGGTAATCGTCTCGGACGAGCGTGCGCAACTGCTTGAAACCGGCGGCGGGATGGTGAAGGCGCTCAGCCAACTGCCCGACCCGTTCTTCGCGCTTAACGCCGACAATATCTGGCTGGATGGCCCCAAGAGTGCGTTCCACGACCTGTCGCGGCGCTGGGATCCCGAGGCCATGGACGCGCTGCTGCTGGTCGTCCCGCACGCGCGCGCGGCCAATTTCAACGGCACCGGCGATTTTCACATGGACCCACTCGGCCGCCTCTCGCGCCGCCGCGATGGGCGGATTGCGCCGTTCATTTACACCGGCATCCAACTCGTCAGCCACCGCCTGATGCGCGACGCGCCCGATGGACCGTTCTCGACCAACATCCTCTGGAACCGGGCGATGGAGGAGGGGCGGCTTTACGGTCTCAGCTTCACCGGGCTGTGGTTCGAAGTCGGCACGCCGCAAGCAATCCGCCCGACCGAGGAGGCGCTGCTGGGTGGCTGAACCGCGCCACATCGGCCCGCTGGTCTATTCTATTGCCGCGCACCGCGGCTTTGCCGATGCGCTGGTGGCAGGACTTGTGCCGCGATACCGCGAGCCGGGTTTCGGGCTAGCGCGTCTCACCCTGCTGGTGCCGTCGAGCCGCGCCGCGCGCACGCTATCCGAAGCCTTCATCCGCCACGCTGGGGATACAGGCGAGGGCGGCCTGCTGATGCCGCGCATGATTGCGGTGGGCGATCTCGATCTGGATGAAAAGCTGGGCGCGGCGCTCGATCCGCTGGGGGCTGCGGATATTCCTCCGGCCTGCGATCCGGTGGCGCGCTGGCTGACGCTCGACCGGCTGATTGCTGAGGAGCGCCAAGCCGAAGGCGCGGAGCCGCTGCCGGGCCGCGCGCGGCTGAACCTCGCCCGCGAGATGGCGCGGACGATGGACCGGTTGCTGGTCGAGGAAAAGGCCCCCGAGGATCTTTGGGCCGATCCGGTGCTCGATCAGCTTGGCAATCTTGCCGAACACTGGAAGCGCGCGATCCGTCTGTTTGCGCGGGTCAATGCGCGCTGGCAGCTGGAGCTGGCGGAGCGGGGCGAGGTTGACGCCGCCACCCGCCGCAATTTGCTGTTCGACCGCGCCGCCCGCCGCTGGCGTGAGACCCCGCCGGTGTATCCGATTGTTGCCGCCGGGGTGACGAGCGCTGCGCCTGCGCTTGCGCGGTTGCTCAAGGTGGTGGCCGAACTGCCCGAAGGTGCGGTGATTCTGCCGGACCTCGATCTGGGGATGGACGACGCGGCGTGGGCGGA
>DLGU01000008.1 GCA_002482865.1 Porphyrobacter sp. UBA7686 | reverse complement strand
CATGCTCGCAAATCCCCCCTTTGCTGCGATCAGCCCCCAAGCCAGTTAGCGTGCGTCTGTGACTGCTGCGTGATGGCGCAACAACTGCAACAGGTATTGCAGAAAAGCGCCAAAGCGCACAGCAGCAATGTCAGGTGGCGGCGATCAGTAGCCGAGGCGCGGATCGAACACCGGGGCGACCGGCTCTCCGCGCAAATACTTGCCGAGATTGTCGAGGAAACGGTCGCCGCTGCGCAGGAACATCTTGCTCTGCGCGCGGCCCGACAGGTGCATCGAGATATGCGCGTTGTCGAGCCCCCACAGCGGGTGATCGGCGGGCAGTGGTTCAGGGCTGGTGACATCGAGGAACGCCCCGCCGATAGCCTTCTTTTCAAGCGCTTCGACCAGCGCGGGCTGATCGATCACACTGCCGCGCGCGATGTTGACGATGACGGCATCGGACTTCATCGCCGCCAGCTCCGCAGCCCCGATCATGCCCTCGGTTTCGGGCGTGGCGGGCACGGCGAGGATGATCCAGTCGAACTCTCCCAGTCGCGCGCGCCATTCATCGGGGCCGAGGGTGTTGGGGACGCCAGAGACAGCGGGCGAGCGGCGGACCACGGAGACCTCGACGTCAAAGGCGGCCAAGCGCGGCTCGATCAGCTTGCCGATCGCGCCATAGCCCAACAGCAGCGCTTTCGATCCCGCCAACTCGCGCTTGCCGGGCGAGTCGAGCAGCCACTCGTGCCGGTCCTGCGCGCGCACTACGTCGCGGTACCCCTTGGCGATATTGAGCATCCCCATCACCACATATTCGGCGATGGTGATCGCGTTGATCCCCGCCCCGTTGGTGACAGTAATCCCGCGCTCGATCAGCACATCCATGGGAAGGAAGTCGAGGCCAGCATAGATCGAATTGAGCCACTTGAGCTTTTTCGCCGCGCGCAGGGTTTCGGCCATCGCGGCTTGATCGTTCATGTCGAACCAGCCGATTTCGGCCTCGGCCACGGCTTCGCGGGCTTCTTCGGCACTCATGAACCAGCGCACATCGAGGCCTTCCGGCAAGCGGTGTTCGAGCATCGGGCGGATCAGGCCTGAGATGGCGGCGATGGTCATGGTGTTTCCTCAATTCCCCGCCCCGGGCCTGACCCGGGGCCCAGCTTCTTTGTCCGCCGGAGTGACGGCAGCGGGGTCCCGGGTCAAGCCCGGGACGGGGGATGCTCAGCCCAGCTTCCACTCCCATCCGAGCGGATCGCCGTCCATCACTTCGACGCCCTGCACTGCGAGCTCATCGCGGATCGCATCGGAGGCAGCGAAGTCCTTGGCAGCGCGCGCCTCGCGGCGGCGGGCAAGCGCGGCTTCGATGTCGGCTTCGGTGATGGTCGCGGCCTTGGGCCGGATGCGCAGGTCGGCGCGGGTGAGGCTGAACAGGTTCAACCCCAGTACCGCGTCCATCGCCGCAACCAGTTCGGCTTTCTGGGTGGGATCGACCTTCTTCGCCGAAAGCACATCATCGAGCGCGGTCAGTGCGACCGCCGTATTGAGGTCGTCGGCCAACGCAGCATCGAACTTGTCGAGCGCAGGCTGCAACTTGCCCCAATGGTCACCCTGAACTTGCTTCAGGGTCCATTTCTCCGCAATCACCGGAGCTTGCGGTTCGATGGATGCTGAAACAAGTTCAGCATGACGGGCTTTGATTTGCTCGACCGCCATCACCATCCGCTTCAGCCGCGTCAGTGCAGCGCCCAAGCCTTCCCACGAGAACTCCAGCTCACTTCGATAATGCGCCTGCAAGCACATCAGCCGGTAGGCGAGTGGGTGATACCCTTTGTCGATCAACAGCTGCAGCCGCAGGAACTCGCCCGACGACTTGCTCATCTTCCCCGACCGCTCGACGAGGAAGTTGTTGTGCATCCATATCCGCGCGCCCGAATTGCGCGGATCATCGAGGCCATTCGTGCAGCAATGTGCCTGGTTCTGGGCGATCTCGTTGGGGTGGTGGATTTCGCGATGGTCGATCCCGCCGGTGTGGATGTCGAACGGAAAGCCGAGCACTGCGCCGCTCATCACCGAGCATTCGAGATGCCAGCCCGGCGCGCCTTTACCCCACGGCGAATCCCACTCCATCTGGCGAGTCTCGCCTGCCGGAGTCTTACGCCAGATCGCGAAGTCGGCGGCGTTGCGCTTGCCTTCCACGGCCTCGATCCGGCCTTCGCCTTCCTCGGTCTGCGCGCGCGCCAAGCGGCCATAATCGGCCACGGTCGAAACGTCGAAATAGAGCCCGCTGTCGAGCTCGTAGCAGTGCCTGTCCGCGATGCCCTTCGCAAATTCGATCATCTGCGGGACGTAATCGGTCGCGACCGTCCATTGCGCCGGCTGGCGGATGTTAAGCGCCTTCACGTCAGCCCAATAGGCCTGCTTGTAATGCTCGGCGATGTCCCAGATGGACTGCGCGCGTTCGGCCGCCATCTTCTCCATCTTGTCCTCCCCCGCATCGGCATCATCGGTGAGGTGGCCGACATCGGTGATGTTGATCACGTGGGTGAGCTTCAGGCCCTTCCACGTGAGCGTGCGCCCCAGCACATCGGCAAACACATAGGCGCGCATATTGCCGATATGCGGGTAGTTATAGACCGTCGGCCCGCAGGTATAGATGCGCGCCTCGCCTGCGTGGACGGGCTCGAACACCTCGGCTTGGCGGGTGAGCGAGTTGAACAGCTTGAGCGGCGTATCGGTCATGGCGCGGGCCTTTGCCCTATTCCGTCATCCCGGCGCAAGCCGGGATCGCGCGCTGCCAAGTGGGAGCCTGCGGCCAGCGACCCCGGCTTGCGCCGGGGTGGCGGGATTCATTCAAACCCGATAAACTTCACGTGCTCCTCCAGCGGCACACGCTGGCGCTCGAAATTGTTGAGCGGGGAATCCGGATCGCGGTAGCCAATCGCCATGCCGCAGAAGAACATGTAGCGTTCGTGATCGAGGCCGAGGAAGTCGCGGATCGTGTTGGCGAAGATCGCCATGTATTCCTGGAAGCAGCTATCCAGCCCCTCCTCGCGCAGCAGCAGGGCGATGGTCTGGAGCCACATGCCGACATCCGACCACTGCGGCTCCTTCATCAGGCGCGGGAAGTAAACGAACAGCACGGCAGGCGCATCGAAGCTGGTGGTGTTGCGCGCCATCGCGGCCATGCGCCCCGCGCCGTCATCACGGGCAATACCCATCGCGCCGAACATGCCGGCAGACACGGCATCGAGGCGCTTCTTATAGGCCTCCTCGGTGCCGGGAGCCGCCCAATCATACTCGGCGGCCTTGGGCCCCTCGGCGATCATCTTCGCCTGAAGGTCCTTCAGCGGCTGGCCGGTAACGATGCTCGCTTCCCACGGCTGGTAATTGCAGCCCGAGGCCGCCCAGCGCGCCTTGTCCATCACGCGGGTGAGGGTTTCCAGATCAACCGGCTTGTCGAGAAAGGTGCGGATCGAGCGGCGGCTGGTGACGGCTTCGGTGACGTTCATTTGCGTTTTGTGCCCTTCTCATCCTCAAACAATTCCGCGAGCTGTTCCATGATCGTGCCGCCGAGTTGCTCGACGTCCATGATCGTCACCGCGCGGCGATAATAGCGCGTGACATCGTGACCGATGCCGATCGCGACCAGCTGCACAGGGGAGACCTTCTCGATCCACTCGATCACCGAGCGCAGGTGCGCTTCGAGATAGCCCGCCGAGTTCACCGACAGGGTCGAATCGTCCACCGGCGCGCCGTCGGAAATCACCATCAGGATGCGGCGTTCTTCGGGGCGGTAGAGCAGGCGGCTGTGCGCCCAGATCAGCGCCTCGCCGTCGATATTCTCTTTCAGCAGGCCTTCGCGCATCATCAGCCCGAGATTGCGGCGCGCGCGGCGCCAGGGCTCGTCGGCCTGTTTGTAGATGATGTGGCGCAGGTCGTTCAGGCGGCCCGGGTTCTGCGGCTTGCCATCGGCGAGCCATGCCTCGCGGCTCTGCCCGCCCTTCCACGCGCGGGTGGTGAAGCCGAGGATCTCGGTCTTGACCCCGCAGCGTTCGAGCGTCCTCGCCAGAATGTCGGCGCTGATCGCGGCGATGCTGATCGGCCGCCCGCGCATCGAGCCCGAATTGTCGATCAGCAGCGTGACGATGGTATCCTTGAACTCGACATCGCGCTCGACCTTGTAGCTCAAGGCCGTGCCGGGTGAGATCACCACGCGGGCGAGACGGGCGGCATCAAGCACGCCCTCCTCCATGTCGAAATCCCAGCTGCGGTTCTGCTGCGCCATCAAGCGCCGCTGCAAGCGGTTGGCGAGCCGCGTCACCACGCCCTGCAATCCGGTTAGCTGGCTATCGAGATAGGCGCGCAGCCGGTCGAGTTCCTCCGCATCGCACAGGTCAGGCGCGGCGACTTCCTCGTCGAAGCGGGTGGTGAAGGCCTTGTAATCGACGCTGGCGGGGACTTCGGCCTGCGGGCGGTTGGGGCGCACAGGCGCGTTGGAGGCATCGCCATCGTCGCTCGGCTCGCCGTCCGACATGTCGCTGTCGGTCTCGCTGTCGGAGCTTTCCTCGCCATCGCCGTCGCCTTCGGCCATCTCGCCGGCCATTTCGGCGGCCTGCGGATCACCCTGGCTCTGGCTGTCGTCCTCGCCCTGGCTGTCATCCTCCGGGCCGTCCTCGTCATCGGGCGAATCGCTGTCGCTTTCGTCGGGCGCGTCGGTCGGGCGGGTGAGATCGAGTTCGCGCAGCATGTCGAGCGCGAGCTTCTGGAAGGCCGCCTGATCGCCCAGCTTTTCCGCCAGCGCGCCGAAATCCTTGCCGACCTTCTCCTCAAGGAAATCGCGCACCAGCTCGATCCCGCCCTGCGCGCGCGCGGGCACGGCCTCGCCGGTCAGCGCCTCGCGGACCAGCAGCGCAAGCGCGGTCTGGAGCGGCACTTCGGCAGAGTTCTGCGCCCGAACGATCTTGTCGGAAGCGGTGCGCATCTCGGTCGCCGCGTCGAGATTGGCCTTGATGCCGCCAAAGCGGTTGGCCCCCAGCGCCTCGTACCGCACCTGTTCGATCGCGTCATAGCAGGCCCGCGCGATGGGCTCAGGCGGCGCGGATTTGGCGTGGAGCGCGGCGTTGTGGTGCCGCAGCTTCAGCGCGAACGAATCCGCAAACCCGCGCGCCTCGGTCACCTGATCCTTGGGCAGATCACGCCCCGGCAGCGGCACACGGAAGCGATTGCCCGCTGCGCCGGGCACATCCGCGCTCCACGCGACCTCGACCTCCGCATCTCGCGCAATCGCCCGCGATGCGCCGGTCAGCGCTTGCTTGAACAGATCGAGCGGGGACTGGTCAGCCATTATCCGTTTTCTTTAGCAACTAACTTCGCGTCCGGAAGCCAAAAAGCGCCCCCGCTCGCAAAAGTCACAGGATCGACTGACCCGTCTTGGCCCAATCAGCCATGAAGCCTTCGATGCCCTTGTCGGTGAGCACGTGCTTAAACAGATCGTGGATCACCTTGGGCGGCGCGGTCATGACGTCGGCGCCGATCTTGGCGGCCTGCAACACGTGGGTGGTGTGGCGCACCGAAGCGACGAGGATTTCGGTGGCGAAGTTGTAGTTGTCATAGATCAGGCGGATGTCCTCGATCAGGTCCATCCCGTCAAAGCCGTTATCATCATGGCGCCCGACGAAGGGCGAGATGAAGCTCGCGCCGGCCTTTGCCGCCAGCAGCGCCTGATTGGCCGAGAAGCACAGCGTCACGTTCACCATCGTGCCCTCGCCGGTGAGCGCCTTGCAGGTCTTCAGGCCGTCCACCGTCAGCGGCACCTTGATGCAGACATTGTCGGCGATCTTGCGCAGGACTTCGGCCTCTTTCATCATGGTCGCGTGATCCAAGGCGACCACCTCGGCGCTGACCGGGCCATCGACGATTCCGCAGATTTCCTTGGTCACCTCCATGAAATCCCGCCCCGACTTGGCGATCAGCGAGGGGTTGGTGGTTACCCCGTCGAGCAGGCCGGTGGCGGCGAGTTCGCGGATCGGTTCGATCTCGGCGGTGTCGACGAAGAATTTCATGGGTTCACTCCGGCAAATTACGATAGCCAGCGCCATATGGCGGGCCTAGGGGGCGCGCATGACACGTTGGTCGATGCGTTTCGGGATGCTGCTTGCCGCCACACTGGCGGCTTGGCAACCGTCGAAAGCGCAAGCCAACCCGGAAGACACGCAATTCTGGGTGGTCGGCTTCGCCAGAGGCAAGCTGGCCGATGATCTCTATCTGACGGTCGATACCTCCTACCGCTGGCGCGATCCGGAATTCGGTGCGGATCAGCAGACCTTCAGGGTGAGCGTCGAGAAAGCACTCGACGACGAGGTGCGAATCGGCGGCGGGATGTCGCTGTTCCAAACCGGCGGCGTGAGCGAATATCGCCCGCACCAGCAGTTTCGCTATGCCGGTGGCGGCCTCGATCTACGGACGCGCTTCGAACAGCGCTGGTTCGACGGGGCTGACAGGGTCGAACTGCGCATCCGCCAGCGCGTGCAATATACCCAGCCTGTCGCGCCGCGGCTCGAAGTCTTCGGCTCGGCGGAGTGGTTTGGGATCATTCAGTCACGCCGTGATGAGGGGCGGCGCGGCACCGAGCAGGTGCGTAACATCGTGGGGTTGTCTTATCAGGTGAACGACCGGCTCGACATCGCGCCCAGCTACATGCTCCAGATCACGCCGCGCGCTGGCAGTCCTGACGCGATCAGCCACGTCCCGCAACTGACGCTGAACTGGCGCTTCTAGATCCGGCCGCCCAGCCCAAACACCCCGATCAGCAACGGATCGCGCGTGCTTTGCGGGTTAGCGCGGATCGCGGCTTCCTCGCGCGCGATTTCGCCCCAAATGGCGTTGTCCACTTCCCGGCCCAACCGGTCGGCGACGCCTGCGGCATCGACCCCGGTCAGCGCGCTCAGAGCCTGCCCGATCAGCGGATCGCGGCTCAGCCGGATCGCCTCGCCCAGTTCAGGCACCAGGGCATCGATCAGCGCCGGGCCGACTTCGCCGCGCAGATAGCTGCTCGCCGCATCCGGCCCGCCGCGCACCAGCGCGATGGCGTTGTCGAAGCCGATCATCTGGATCGCGTCAGTCACCACCGGCGCCGCGCGGAAACTGGCATCGATCGCGAAAGAGGCAAAGCGCTCCTCCAGCCGGTCCTTGACCAGTGCCGATGTGAGAATGCGCGACAGCACATCACCGCGCGTGCCCATCAGGTTGGCAAGCCCGAGCTGCGCCACCTGCTCGTCCCAGAAGCCGCCCGGAGCGGTCAGGCGAGCGAAGGCGTTCTCGGATGCGAGCAGCAACAACCGCCGCACCGCTTCGACCATCGAAAAGCCGCCGGTGCTTGCGCAGCCGGGGAGCAGAAGCACAGCCGCGCCGCCCGCGGCTCCGGCGAGCAGACTGCGGCGGGTCGGGGTGAAGTTTGCGCTTGTCATTTTCTCGGGTCTCCCAGCTTGCCCTTGCCCTTTGCCAAGCCCCATATGGCGGCAAGATGAACCGGGTTCGCCTCCTCATTTTGAACGCTGCGCTTGGCCCGCTGGATTACCGGCTGCCCGAGGGCGTCAGCGCGCCTGCGGGGAGCGTCGTGATTGCGCCGCTGGGGCCACGCAAGGTGACCGGCATCGTGTGGGATGAAGGCCGGTTGCCGGGGGACGAAATCGCCTTTGAGCGACTGCGCCCGATTCTGGAGGTGCTGCCTGTCCCGCCCCTGCCCGCGCCTTTGCGGCGGCTGATCGAATGGACGGCGGATTACTACTGCGCTCCCCTCGCCAGCGTCGCGCGCATGGCGCTGTCGAGCGGCGGCGCGCTGGGCGGGCCTGCGACGATGACCGAATACAGGTTGACGGGCACGGAAGGCT
>DLGU01000080.1 GCA_002482865.1 Porphyrobacter sp. UBA7686 | reverse complement strand
TGGTCGATGATCGTCGGCGGGCATTCGGGGTGCGCGGCAATCGGCGCACCGGGGTATTGCTCTTTCAGCTTGAGCAATTCGGTTTCCGAGAACGCCTCGTGGACGATGCAGACGCCGGGCCATAGCAGCATTTCGCGGTTGAACTTGCGCGACAGGTATCCGCCCAAGTGCCGGTCGGGGCCGAAGATGATTTTCTGCTCGGGCGGGATCTGGGCAAGGATCGTCTCAGCGCTCGACGAAGTGACGATCACGTCCGAAAGGGCTTTCACCTCGGTCGAACAATTGATGTAGGTCAGCGCGATGTGATCCGGGTGGGCTTCGCGGAAGGCGCGGAATTTCTCCGGCGGGCAGGAATCCTCAAGGCTGCATCCGGCATCCATGTCGGGCAGGATCACGGTCTTCTGGGGGCTGAGGATCTTGGCGGTGTCGGCCATGAACTTGACGCCGCAGAACGCGATCACATCCGCATCGGTCGCCGCCGCCTTGCGCGAGAGTTCNNNNAGGCTGTCGCCCACGAAGTCGGCAATGTCCTGAATATCGGGCGTCTGGTAATAATGCGCGAGGATCACCGCGTTCTTCTCCTTGCGGAGGCGGTCGATCTCGGCCAGCAGGTCGGTGCCGGTGGGGTTGCGGGTCAAGAGGCTCATCGGTCAGTCCCCGTTATCTCAGGAACCGCCGATATAGGGGCTCGCCTCCGATTTTCGAGCGAAAAGCTTGGGCACCCGCCCTACATCGTGAAGCCCGGTGGCAGGGACGGGCCCATCGGCCGCTCGGCCCCCGGTGTGCCGGCGATCACCGCTTCGGTGATGGCATAGCCGATGGGCGAATAGGCCAGTGCCATTGAGGCGAGGAAGCCGCCGACGTTGATCCCCATGCCCCACCAATAGGCGGGATGCACCCGGCCATTGGTCCGCCAATCGACCAGCATCGCGACGGCACCGAATACAAAGCTCGCCGCCACCGCGATCGGCCATGCATAGGGGATCAGCAGCGGCATCGGCAGCAGCCGGCCAAGTCCCGGCCCTGTCAGCGCGCTCATCGCCACGAGCATCAGCCGCCGGTGCCAGCCGGTGTGCCGCCGCACCCGCAGCGCCCACCACGCGAGCCCGCCGAACACCAGCAGCCCCGCCAGATTGCTGATGAAGAACTCGTTCTGCGCAAAGAAGAACGGCCCGCCCGTTCCGCGGATCGAAACGACAATGATCATCGCCCCTGCCGCCACCATCGCCGGGATGAAGACATAGGCGAGCTTGCCTAGCTGGCGGTGCAAAGCGCGATTGCCGCTCGCGATGGTCACGGCCTGCGCGAGATACAGCCCGAGCCAGCCCATGAAGATCATGCCGTGGACATGGAACGCGGCCGGCAGCGCAAAGCTTGATCGCCCCATCGCCAGATTGAGCGAGAAGCCCGCCACGATCACCAGTGCCATGACGAATGCCATGATGGTATAAAAGCGCGTGCCTTCTGCTCCCGCGCCGCGTTGTGCCAAAGTGGCCATCCCGCCCCCCAATGTCGCGCCCCGACGTAGAGGAACACCAAAATCGCCGAGGGTGCAAGCGCGCTTTACACGACCCGCCAGACCTCGCCCTCGCGCCGCACCACGCCGCGCTTTTCAAGGTCGATCAGATGCGCGGTCACGCTCATCTCGGCGGCTCCGATCAGGCGCGGGTCGAGGCCCTTGTACATATCGGGGATGAAGCCGCTGACGGGCCGCGCGGTCTCACCCAAGAGGCGCAGGATCTGGTTCTCGCGCTGGCGGCGGTGGCCGATCATGCCGCGCACCAGCTGCTTGGGCTTCTCGATCGCCGCGCCGTGGGCCGAGTGGTAGCGCACGTCGTCGCGCGCCATCAGCTTTTCGAGGCTCGCCATGTAGTCGCCCATGTCGCCATCGGGCGGGATGACGACGCTGGTTGACCAGCCCATGACGTGATCGCCGGTGAACAGCGCGCCGCTTTCCTCGAGCGCGAAGCACAGGTGGTTGGAGGTGTGCCCCGGCGTGGCGACGGCGGTGAGCGTCCAGCCGGTCCCGCGCATCCCTTCGCCGTCCACCAGCACGCGGTCGGGCGCATAGGTCGGATCGAACGCTTCGTCTGAGCGCGGACCGTCCACCGCCAGCACCAGCGGCGCGCAGCCGACAATCGGCGCGCCGGTCAGCTCTGCCAACGGCGCGGCGGCGGGGGAGTGGTCGCGGTGGGTGTGGGTGCACATGATCGCAACGATTGTTCGCCCCGCGACAGCCGCCATGATCGCGGCGATATGCTCGGGCTCGTTGGGGCCGGGATCGATCACCGCGCAGTCGGGCCCATCAACGGGGCCGACCACATAGGTCTGGGTGCCGGTGAAGGTATAGGGGGAGGGATTGGGCGCCAGCACGCGCAGCACCAGCGGCTCGACGGCTTCGGCAAGGCCAGTGGGCCAGGGCTTTTCGGGGATGGTGACCATCTTTGCCTATTGCCGTTCGCCTCGAGCGAAGTCGAGAGGCCTGCCACGAAAGGTGTCTCGACTTCGCTCGACACGAACGGGTAGGGGAAGGGCAAAACGGGAGAGCTTCATGTCCGACTACATCCTCGTGCTCGATGAAGGCACGACCTCCACCCGCGCGATTTTGTTTGCGAGCGACGGTGTGCTGGTCGCCTCGGCGCAGGCGCCGCTTGAGCAGCATTACCCGCAGAGCGGCTGGGTCGAGCATGATCCGCGCGAAATCTGGGACAAGACACTGGCCTGCGCGCTGGAAGTGATCCCCAAGGCAGGCGGCGCGGCGAGCATTGCCGCCATCGGCATCACCAACCAGCGTGAAACCGTGGTGGCGTGGGACCGCAGCACCGGCGAGCCACTCACCAACGCGATTGTCTGGCAGGACCGCCGCACCGAGCCGTTCTGTGCGGAGTTGCGCGAGGCGGGCCACGAAGCGGGCGTGCAGGAGCGCACCGGCCTGCTGCTCGACCCCTATTTCTCCGGCACCAAGATGCGCTGGATGCTCGACAATGTGCCGGACGTGCGCGCGGCGGCGGACGCAGGCACGCTGGCCTTCGGGACGGTGGAGAGCTGGCTGACCTACAAGCTAACCGGCGGGGCGGCGCACATTACCGATGCCAGCAACGCCAGCCGCACGCTGTTGATGGGGCTGGAGGACGCGCAGTTCGATGAAGGGCTGTGCGATCTGTTCGGCGTGCCGCTGGCCGCTCTACCCGGCGTGGTCGACATGGCCGGGCCGCTCGCCATGACCGATCCCCGGTTGCTGGGCCGGGCCATCCCGATCACAGGCCTCGCGGGCGATCAGCAGGCGGCGACCATCGGGCAGGCCTGCCTTGCGCCGGGACAGACCAAGGCGACCTATGGCACCGGCGCTTTCGTGCTGACCTGTCAGGGGCGCCGCATCCCGCGCTCGACCAACCGCTTGCTCGGCACGGTGCTGACCCAGCTGGAAGGCCAGCGCACCTATGCCATCGAAGGCTCGGTGTTCGTGGCCGGCAGTCTGGTGCAATGGCTGCGGGACTCGCTCGGCATTGTACAGGTGGCGGAGGAAACCGAGGCGCTCGCCCGCTCGATCCCCGATAGCGGCGGGGTGGTGATCGTGCCCGCGCTGTCAGGCCTTGGCGCGCCGCATTGGCAGGCTGACGCGCGCGGGGTGATTGCGGGGCTCAGTTTCTCCAGCGGCAAGGCCGAGTTGGCGCGCGCGGCGCTGGAGGCGATGGCGCATCAGACGCATGATCTGTGCGCGGCCTTCACCAAGGATGGCGCACCGTGGCACACGCTGAGGATCGACGGCGGCATGGCGGCGAATGACTGGATGGCGCAAGATTTGGCCGACATGCTCGGCATCACAGTCGAGCGGCCCGGCTTTGTCGAGACGACCGCCTTGGGGGCCGCAATGCTGGCGGCGTGCGGCGTGGGGATGTACCCCGATCTGGGTGCTGCGGCGCAGGCCATGCGCGGGCGGCTGGTTACGTTCGAGCCGCAGATGGAGCCCGAAGTGCGCGATGCGCGGCTGGGGCGGTGGCGGAAGGCGCTGAGCGCGGCTTAGCCGAAGCGCCCGAGTTCTCGTCCGATCCGGTCCTGAAACGCCCGCACTGGCGAGGCCATTTCGAAATGCTGGCGCCACGCTTCGTCGAGCCGCGCGATCCGCTGGTGCAGCTTTTCCGTGTCGGCGATCAGTTCGCGAGTTTCGGGTTCGAGCAGCGCCAACTGCTGTTCGTCCGAGCCGCGATCTGGCGGCAGCGCGCCGTGCAGGCGCACCTGATTTTCGCTGAGCTCGCCCTGAAACAGCGCGCGCTGGTTCAAGAGCCACGCGAGCACATGCATCATCCGGGTGGTGGTCTTCAGCCCCTCGGTCGAGAGCGCGAGACGCACGAAGGCGTCCTCGCCTGCCAGCGGCTCGCGCGTGCCAGCGGCAAACACCGCGCGCACATCATCCGCCAGAACGAGCGCCTCGGTGTAGAGCGCCTCAACGATCGGGCGCGAAAGGTTGGTGGTGCGGGCCATATTGCGCCGCAAGCTACGTCGCCGCGCGCTTCACCGCCATATCGCTATGGTTACTTTCCAAGCAATTTTTGGTCTCGTCCCGGCAGGGCACAGAATTGCTGGACTGTTAACCATGGTTGGTTTGTCGCGCTGCTGCCTCTCAGGAGGGCTTCAGGATCGTTTCATTCTGTCGATGAATGGCCGGCCAGAGGTGCGCGAGCTCTTCGCGGGGTTCGAGATGGAGGAGGCTTCTCTCAGCTATCGCGCAAACGGCAAGGTGACTCCGGCGCGGGAGCTGATAATCTCGGGGCCATGAAGAGAGATATGGACCTGGTGCGAGACATCCTTCTCGCTGTTGAAGCTGCGCCAATGCACCTGAGGGATGCGGTGTTGATCGACGGGCGTGATCCGGAGCTTGTAAAGGGTCACACCCACCTCTTGGTTGAAGCTGGGTTGCTCAGGCAACCATTCAGCCGCTCCCATGGCTCTGCGGTCGTGTTTTCCGGTATTACGCTAACATGGGACGGGCACGAGTTCCTTGAGACCATCCGAGATGGGAAGATTTGGGAGAAGACCAAAAGCGGGGCTGGTCAGCTTGGTAGCTGGTCAATCGGCCTAATGGGCGAGCTCGCGAAAGGGGCTATCAAGCAAAAGGCTGCGGAGCTCGGCCTCGCCCTCGGATAGGATGAGGTGCTCCAGAAGTTCTTTTCAAAAACTCCAGAAGGCGTTGTCCCGCTACACCAAATGTAGCTGCAAAGACCTACGCAATGATGTCCGGCAGTAGCGTGTCCTCGATAATCGCGATCTGGTCCCTCAACCGCAGCTTGCGCTTCTTGAGGCGAGCGATCTGGAGCATGTCGGCTGATGCACTGACCCGTGCCGCCTCGGTCAAGGCGGCAATCGCGGCGTCAAGGTCGCGATGCTCGGTCTTGAGCAACTCAAGATTTTTCCTGAGCTCCTGCTCGGTCATATTCGCCCCAGATCCTTCCACTTCGCCGCCGGCATGTTGGCCTGCGACCAATGCACGGCGTGCGCTACGCGTTCCTGCGGCGATTTGGTAGATGGCAGGTGCAGATTTCACCCCGCTTTAGCGCGATCCGCCTAAGCGATCCACCTGCGCAGTTCGTCGCGCGCAGGGGCAGGTGCGCCGATTTACGATGTGTCAGGGCTTTGCAAGCTAGGCTGCCTGTGGTTTCAATGAAACCTGCGGCTCGGCCGCTTCGTTTGCCGAGTCGCCTTTCCGGGGGCATCCCCCCGCTTGGATAGGAGAACGCATAATGGCATCGACCGCAGTGTTGTCACACCTCCACGCCCTTCAGAGCAAGCATGCCGGCCTTGAAGCCCGGTTGCGCGATGAAATGGCCCGGCCCGTGCCCGACACCGCGATGATCCAGGCCCTCAAGAAGCAGAAATTGCGATTGAAGGAAGAGATCGCCGCCTGCTGAGCGGCACGGATTATCCACCTGACGCCCCTGACGGGCGGTGTGCTGCGATCAGGCCTTTTGCAATTGTCGTGCGGAATGAATAGACCTGCACGGTGATGACCGCCGCAGCCGCCGCTCGCCAGATTCTGACCCGCCTGACCGAGGTGATGGCCTCGCGTTTGCACGCGCAGGCCAAGCTTGATCAGGTGGTCGAAATCATCGGCGAATGCCTGTCGAGCGAGGTCTGCTCGATCTACCTGCTGCGCGAAGGCATGCTGGAGCTGTTCGCGACCCGCGGACTCAACCAGAGCGCGGTGCACGTTACCCGCATGGCGATTGGCGAGGGCCTGACCGGCGCGATTGCGCAGAAGGTCGAGACGTTGAACCTAGCCGAGGCCAAGGCCCATCCCGACTTCCAGTACCGCCCCGAAACGGGCGAGGAAAAGTTCCACTCCTTTGCCGGTGTCCCGATCGTCTACCGCGCCCGCGCGGTGGGCGTGTTGTGCGTCCAGCATGTCGAACCGCGCCGTTATGAAGAAGTCGAGATCGAAGCGCTTCAGACCACCGCGATGGTGCTGAGCGAACTGATCGCCAACGCCGAACTGGTCGACGAGGAAGAAGCGCGCGGGCTGACGCAGGAGCAGACCGGGCCGCAAACATTGACCGGCCTGACGCTGGTGAAGGGCCTGGGCGCAGGCCATGCGGTCTACCACCAGCCGCGCGTTGAGATCACGCAGGTCATGGCCGAAGACACCGAGCTTGAACGCCAGCGCGTCTATCGGGCCTTCGACAAGATGCGCGAGCAGATCGACACGCTCGCCAGCCAGGCCGAATTCGGCGCGGGCGGCGAGCATGAAGAGGTGCTCGAAACCTACAAGATGTTCGCCTACGACGAAGGCTGGTCGCGGCGCATCAACGAGGCGATCGATAGCGGCCTCACCGCTGAAGCGGCGATCGAGCGCGTCCAGCAGCACACCCGGATGCGGATGCGCGAGATCGACGATCCGCTGCTCGCCGACCGGATGCACGATCTGGAAGATCTGGCGAACCGGCTGGTGCGGATTGTCGCCGGGCAGGTGGGCACCGCCGCCTCGCAAGGTCTCAGGCGTGACACCATCCTGATCGCACGCAATCTCGGCCCGGCTGAGCTGCTCGAATATGACAAGCGGCGGCTGAAGGGCGTGATCCTTGAAGAAGGCTCGCTCACCGCGCATGTGGTAATCGTGGCGCGGGCGATGAACGTGCCGGTGATCGGCCGAGCCAAGGGCGTGCGCACCACGATCCGTGAAGGCGATGAGATCCTGCTCGACGCCACGGTCGGCAATGCCATCGTCCGCCCGTTGCCGCAGGTCGCCGACGCGTTTCAGGCGCGGTTCGCCAAGAGTCGCGAAAAGCAGGCCGCCTATGCCTCACTGAGGGATGTCGAGCCCTTCACCCGCTGCGGCACTCGCATTCAGGTTATGATGAACGCCGGCCTGCGCGATGATATGAGCGCGCTGGCGATGACTGGTGCGGACGGGGTGGGGCTGTTCCGCACCGAGTTCCAGTTCCTCGTCTCCGCCACCCTGCCGCAGCGTGAGCGCCAGTTGCGGCTTTACCGCGATGTGCTGGACGCGGCGGGTGACAAGCCGGTGATTTTCCGCACGGTCGATATCGGCGGTGACAAGTCAGTGCCCTATCTCGCATCCGAGATAGCTGCGCAGGATGAAAACCCCGCGATGGGCTGGCGCGCGCTGCGCCTTGCATTGGAACGAGAAGGCCTGATGAAGATCCAGGCGCGCGCGCTGCTCGAAGCGGCGGGTGGGCGCTCGCTCTATGTGATGTTCCCGATGGTCAGCGAACCGTGGGAGTTTGATGCGGCCAAGGCCGTGTTCGATGAACAGCTGATCTACCTGCGCGCCCAGAAGAAGCTGCTGCCCGAGCGGATCCTGTTTGGCGCGATGCTCGAAGTGCCCGCGCTTGCCGAAGTGCTCGATCTGCTGTTGCCCAAGCTCAGCTTCCTGTCGATCGGCACCAACGATCTCACGCAGTTCCTGTTCGCCGCCGACCGCGCCAATCCCAAGCTGGCCGAGCGGTATGACTGGCTCAGCACCTCGATCCTCCGGTTCCTGCGGCGGGTGATGCAGAACGCTGTCGGCAGCGGGGTCGATATCGGCGTGTGCGGCGAAATGGGCGGGCGCCGGTTGGAAGCGCTGGCCTTGATGGGCATCGGCTATCGCCGCCTTTCGATCACGCCTGCCGCCGTCGGCCCGATCAAGGAATTGGTGCGCAAGGTCGATCTGGCTGAACTGACCGCGGCGATGACCGGCTGGCTGGCCGATCCGTCGCTGAACCTGCGCGACGAATTGTCGGCCTGGGCCGATGCGCGCGATATCGAGTACGATTGACACCCGCCTTGCGGAGAAGCGTGCGCCATGCGGGCTGGCGTGTTATGGCGCTGCTTGACAGGACACCCCTGAGCGGGTGAGTCCCGTTCAAGGACAATTCAACAACACTCTTACACTCAACGCCTCGAGAAGAAGGCGCGGACCCGGGTCATGGATAGCGAAAATCACACCAGCGCCGGTAATGCGCCGGAATTGCCCCTTCACGGGCCGGGCGCGACCTTGCGCGCGGCGCGGGAGGCCTTGCGGCTCGACCTGTCGCAGGTCGCTGCCGAAACCCGCATCCCGCTGCGCCATCTCGAAGCGATCGAGGACGAAAACTTCGAAGGCTTGCCGAGCCGCGCCTATGCGATCGGCTTTTCGCGCACTTTCGCCAAGGCGGTCGGGTTGGACCCTGCGGTCATCACCGACGCCGTGCGGGCAGAGCTTGCCGATGGATCGATGCGGCGCTCGGTGCCGTCGGGTGACATGGAGCCGGGCGATCCGGCGCGCTTGCCCTCGGCCGGGCTCGCTTGGGCTGCGGCTGCTGCGGTGCTGATGCTGGCCATCGGAGCTTTCGCTTTCTTCAACACCTATTTCGCCGCCGGGACCGAGCCGGGCTCGCTGCTGTCCCCCGAACCTGCGGCCAGCAGCGCGGCGGTTGCGGCCAAGCCCGCCGCATCCCCAGCCGCCGCGTCGAGCGGCCCGGTGGTGCTGACCGCGCTGGAGGATGGCGTCTGGGTGCGGCTGTATGAAGAGGGCGGGGAGCGATTGCTCGAACGCACGCTCAAGCTGGGCGAAGCGGTCACCGTTCCGGCTGCGGCGACCGATCCCCGGATCAACACGGGACGCCCCGATGCGCTGTCGGTAACGGTCGGCGGGCAGGCCGTGGCCAAGATTTCCGAGCGGCCTGAAACGATCTCGGGCGTGCAGGTTTCGGCCGCAGCGCTGCTGGCGCGCGTAGCAGCTCCGGCGGATCAGGCCGCTGCTGTGTCGCAAGCGCGCTCGCCTGTTCCGCCCCAGCCCACCACGACGCAACGCACCGCAACAGCGAGCCCATCAGCGGCGACGGCAGAAGTCGCGGCAGCGCGGCAAACCGCTCCCGCTGCTGCCAGCAACCCCGCGGGAGCGGGCGAATCGGCGCCTTCACCGCGCGGTTAACCCTTTTCCCGTTGATTAGGCCCTGTGCGGCTCTCGACTTGAGGGCCCGCACAAGGCAGGGATTCGGAACACGTTCATGTGCGCCGCGTCACGATGCGCGGCCATAGACAGGGAGCCTGACGCGCCATGACCCCCCTCCTGCGAACCCCCGCTCTGCGCCTTGCCGGTGCGATGCTGCTCGCCGCTGGCACCGCCACGGTGATGACCGCGCCTGCGCCCGCCTTGGCGCAGGACAGCGCGGCGGATGCCCGTATCCGCAAGATCGAGGCCGAAGTGCGTGCGTTGCAGCGCAAGGTCTTCCCCGGCGGCGATGGTCGCTTCTTTGAACCGCAGATCGGCCCTGGTAGCGATCCTGCTGCGCCGACGACGACGTCTTCCCCTGCCGCCCCGTCCAGCACGGCGGTGACCGATATCCTCGTGCGGCTCGACACGCTGGAGACGCAGCTGCGCGGGCTGACCGCCCGTTCCGAGGAACAGGCCAACGCGCTCTCGCAGATGGAATTGCGGCTCGCCGCGCTGGAGACGGCGGCCAATATGCCGATCACCACGACGCCGTCGTCCGGTGCGAGCCTGCCGACATTTCAGCCTGCCCCGACCAGTGCGCCTGCCACCACTCTCCCCGCCGTGCGCCCACCGGTGCAGACCGCTCCCGCGCCGACGCCGACGCCCGCGGCCAGCATCGCCGCGCCGAGCGCTTCGCGCCTCGCGGCCGTGCAAGCGATTACCAAGCCGCAAACAGCGGATGCCGGGGATGACGAATACTCCTACGGTTTCCGCCTGTGGAGCGCCGGGTTCTTCCCCGAAGCGCGCCAGCAGCTCACCAAGTTTGTCGAACAATATCCCAACCATCCGCGCATCAGCTTTGGCCGCAACCTGCTGGGCCGTGCGTTCCTCGACGACAATCTGCCGGATGAAGCCGCGCGCTGGTTCCTCAGGAACTATCAGGCCAACAAGGCGGGCGACCGCGCGCCAGACAGCCTGCTCTATCTCGGCAAGGCGATGATCGCGAAGAACGACACCCGCAAGGCGTGCATCGCGCTCGCCGAATTTGGTGAGACCTATCCGCTGGTCGCGACCGGGCGCTTGGCTGACGAATACAGGAACAGCCTCGCCAAGGTGAAGTGCAGCTAAGCGCCAAAGCGCCTCGGTGCTTCGCTGCCGATCTGGCGGCGCTGTGGCCCGAGGATGAGCGCACGGGCCCGTTGGGCCTCGCGGTTTCGGGCGGGCCGGACAGTCTGGCGCTGCTGCTGCTCGCGCACGCAGCCCTGCCGGGTGAGATCGCGGTGTGCAGCATTGATCACGGCTTGCGGCCCGAGGCTGCGGGCGAGGTCGCTCTGGTCGAGCGG
>DLGU01000118.1 GCA_002482865.1 Porphyrobacter sp. UBA7686 | reverse complement strand
GTCTCGGTCGCCGGGATCACCGGCAAGCAGCAGGCGGTGCAGGCCAGCATCGAGGAAGCCGTGGCGCGGCTCAAGCAATCGACCGATCTGCCCATCGCGGTCGGCTTCGGGGTGCGCACGCCCGAGCAGGCCGCTGCGATCGCCAAGGTCGCGGATGGCGTCGTGGTTGGCAGCGCGCTGGTGGAAATCTGCGGCGAATATGGCGCTGCGGCTCCGGCCAAGCTAAAGGAGCTGACCGCAGCCCTCGCACAGGCTGTCCATTCCGCCCGTCAGGAGCAAGTGGCATGAACTGGTTCACCCGCGTCCGTAGCACGCTCGGCTTCAGCGCTGACAAGAAGACCACTACGGAGAAGGATCTGTGGATCAAGTGTCCGTCGTGCCAGGAAATGCTGTTCGTGCAGGAGTATGAGGATAACCTCAGCGTCTGCCCGAAATGCGAACACCATGGCCGGATCGGTGCCGATGCGCGCTTGGCGCTGCTGCTCGATCCCGGCTTTGAAGTGCTGCCGTTGCCCAAGGTCACGGAAGACCCGCTGCAGTTCAAAGATACCAAGAAGTACACCGACCGCCTCAAGGCCGCGCGCGCTGCCAATCCGCATGAGGACGCCTTCGTGGTCGGATCGGGCTTCATCGAAACGCGTCCCGCCGTGGTCGGCGTGCAGGATTTCAGCTTCATGGGCGGCTCGATGGGCATGGCCGTGGGGCAGGCCTTCTGCGAGGGCGCGCAGAAAGCGCTCGACCGGCATTGCGCCTATGTCGTGGTGACAGCGGCAGGCGGTGCGCGGATGCAGGAGGGAATTCTCTCGCTGATGCAGATGCCGCGCGCGACCGTGATGACGCGGCGGCTGAAGCAGGCGGGACTGCCCTATATCGTGGTGCTGTCCGATCCGACGACGGGGGGTGTCACCGCGAGCTACGCCATGCTCGGCGACATCCACATTGCCGAGCCCGGCGCGCTCATCGGCTTTGCCGGACAGCGGGTGATTCAGGACACGATCCGCGAGCAGCTGCCCGAAGGCTTCCAGCGCGCCGAGTACCTCCACAAGCATGGCATGGTCGACATGGTCGTGCCGCGCCGCGAGTTGAAGGCGACGCTGGGACAGGTGCTCGATTATCTCACCCCGGTGAAGGCGGCATAACGCTACATGCGCGACTTCGGTCGGTCGGACGACCCGCGCGTTCAGGCGCAGCTTGATCGCCTTGCCCGCCTGAGCCTGCCGCAAGGGCGGCTCGGGCTGGAGACGATCTCTGGGCTGATGGAGCGGCTCGGCAACCCGCATCGCAAGCTGCCGCCCGTATTCCATGTCGCGGGCACCAACGGCAAGGGCTCGACCTGCGCCTTCTTGCGCGCGATGCTAGAGGCTGAGGGCTACCGCGTCCACGTCACCACCTCGCCGCATCTGGTGCGCTACAATGAGCGCATCCGAATTGCCGGACAGCTGATCTCTGACGAAGCACTGGCCGCAGTGCTGGCGGAGGTGCTGGATGCAGGCGAAGACCTCGGCCCCAGCTTCTTCGAAGTCACCATCGCCGCCGCCTTCCTCGCATTCAGCCGCACGCCCGCCGATGTCTGCGTGGTCGAAGTCGGCATGGGCGGGCGCTTCGATGCGACCAATGTGCTGGAGCCCGAAGCGCTGGCCGCCTGCGGGATTGCCGCGCTGGGCCTCGATCACGAACGCTTCCTGCTCGCGCCCGAGGACGGCGTGCCGACCGAGCCGATGGCGCGGATCGCGTTCGAGAAGGCGGGAATCGCCAAGCGGGGCGTGCCGCTGGTGACGCTGCACGACACCTACCCGCACGAAGCTCAGGCCGCAATCAGGGACGTCGCGGAGCACGTTGGCGCGTCGCTGCATGAGGGCTTTTGGCACTGCGACGCCAGCGGGGGTCAAGCCGAGTTCTGGCGTGACGAGAACACCTTCCTTCCGCTCTTCCCCTCGCTGCCTGGCGAGCATCAGGCAATGAACCTGTGCCTCGCCATCTCGATGCTGATGCGTCAGGACAGGCTCGCCGTGTCCGAGGCCGCCATCATCACGGGTGCCAGGACCGCGCGCTGGCCCGCCCGGATGCAGCGCCTTGGCGACGGCCCGCTGACGGCACTTGTCGCTGACCAGACCGTGTGGCTCGACGGCGGCCACAACCCCAGCGCGGGTGCAGCGATTGCGGCACACTTCGATGGCCCGCTGCACCTCGTCATTGGCATGATCGAGGGCAAGGACCCGCGCGCGCTCATCGACCCGCTGGCGGGCCGCATCCGCACGCTGACCGTGGTTCCCGTTCCGAGCCATGAGTGTCACCCGGCAAGCGCCTTCGGACCCGAGGCCCGCGCCGCCGCCAATGTCGAGGAGGCGCTGCTTGGCCTGCCCGGAGACGGCTACCCCATCCTCATCGCCGGTTCGCTCTATCTCGCGGGAGAGGTGCTCAGGCTCAACCACGAGCTGCCGGACTAGCCCACTCGCCCCGTGTGCCCGCCCGTGTTGGAGACACATGAGACACTGTCCAGAAGCGAAAATCCTCCCGCCCCGCACACGCGCTTTCACGCAGGGGACGGGAGCGGGAAACAGCGTCGTCATTCGCTGACGATGTCACCGGCAATGCGAGTAGGAAAGCGCCCGCGCGAAGGCTACCGCAGCCCCGAAGGTCAGACCAGCTCCGGCTCGGGCGGCGGAGCGTTCTCGGGTCGGCCGGAGCGCGCCTGCCTCACCCATTCGACCACACACAGCACAACCGCGAATGCGCCAATCCCGGTCGTCAGCAGGAACACATCGTAATAGCCACGCTCCTCGATCATCTGGCCGAGTGCCGGGCGGCCCAGCGTTCCCACCAGCATCGTCAGCGAGGACAGCAGCGCGTATTGCACCGCGCTGTACCCCTTGGCGACCACGCTTGAGAGGTAGGCGACGAAGGCCGCACCGGCGATGCCGACCGCAATGTTCTCCGCGCCGATGGTCAGCATCAGCCGTGCCATCCGGTCGTCTGCGCCGAACTGCCCAGCGAGCCAGGTGAAGCCGGTCAGGTCGCTCGCCGCCTGCATCCGCGCGCCGCCAATGGCGAGATCGGCGTAGAGCAGGTTGGTCAGCGCCGCGATCACCGCACCCAGCGTCAGCGTGGTCATGCGACCGATCACCGTCAGCAGCGTGCCGCCCAGCGCAAGGCCTACAATCAGCGCGCCAACCCCAAAGAACTTCGAGGCAATCGCTACCTCGTCCTTGGTGTATTGCAGCTCGCCCAGATAGAAAGGGTAGGCAAAGCTCCCCCAGATCGCGTCGGTGATGCGGTAGGACAGCACCAG
>DLGU01000055.1:17333-19416 GCA_002482865.1 Porphyrobacter sp. UBA7686 | reverse complement strand
TTGTTGGTGTTGTAGACATCGCCGCGCACCAGCGCGGTCAGGGTGACAAGCTGGCCCATGCCGGTGAGGCGCTTCAGATCCCACTGCGCCCCGGCAAAAGCGCGCTGGGTGTCCTGCCCGTCATTGCGCAGCAGCGCGAGGCTGTTTGCCTGAAACTGCACATTGCCGCCCAGCAACGGGTCGGCGAGCTTCTGGCGGAAATCGATGGCGGGCAGCGCTAGCGGCACCTGCCCCTGATCGGCGTTCAGCCGCAGGGTCTGGGTCGCCCAGCCGGCAACCGAGAGATAAGAGCGGTCCGTAATCCGTTCGAGATTGACGGTCGAACGCAGCCGGTCATCGCGGCTGATATCGTAGCGGCGCAGGAAGGTGCGGTCTGATGCCAAGCGGATCGATGAGGTGAAGCTCCAGTCGGGCGAAAACTGGAACCGGCCATTGGCGTCAAGGTAGCCGCGCGGATCGCTCTGGAAGCTGTCCGCCCCGGTGAAATCGGTCAGGCGGTCGCTGAAGGTGCCGTAGCCGGTGACCTGGTAGGCGCCCTTGTCAGTGAGGTGCCGCCACTTTGCGCTCGCCATCGGGGCGACGTTGGAAAAAACATAGGCGCCCAGCGTCAGATCGCGGTTGTCGCCGAAGCGCCAGTAATACTCGCCGGACAGTTCGAGCCCGTTGACCTGTGTAATCCGGACATCGGGGACGAGGAAGCCGGATGTCCCCTTGCCATCCGTGCGAAATCCGAGGCCCGGCAGCGGCAGGATGCGCGCGCCGAACAGTTCGAGTACCGCACCCGAAAAGCTGACGACACTGGTCTTCTGGTTGTAAATCACCCGTTTGGCCGTGATCCGCCAACTGGGATCGGCGGCGCAGCCTTCGGCATCGACCACCGGGCAGGCGCTGTAGGCGGCATCGGTCAGCACGGCGACGCCGTCCTCCCCGCGTTCCGCCGATCGCGCGGCGAGCCGGCCGCCAGCGCGCAGGGCGATGAGGAGTTCGCTCATCGCGCCGGTATCGAATTCTTCGGTCAGCTCGACCTGGTCGGTGAACAGCTGGTTGCCCGCCTCGTCCACCAGCCGGATATTGCCGCTGGCGATGATCCGGCCCGAAGTGCGGTCCCAAACCACTTCATCGGCGCGCACCGAGCGGTCTTCCGAACGCAGGATCACATTGCCGCGCGCGGTGACGGTTTCCGTTTCGTTGTTGTAGCTCAGCTCGCGGGCTTCGAAATCGATCTTGCGCGGCGCCTGGGCCTCGGCGGGTTCCGATGTGGTGGGTTGGGGTGCTTCGGTTTGATCAGCAGCGCCTGCATCCTGCGCGGCGAGCGGAGTGGCTGTTCCTAGAAGCGCCAGCACCAACGCCCAAAGCGGCGCGCCAGCCCGTCCCGGAACGCGCTGGGCATGGCACGCGCCGTCCCGCGATCCGTCTGACAAGCCTCCCGACATGGCCTTGCCTATTGCACCGCTCGGGCCTAATCGCAATCGCGTTTGCGCCCCCCGGCGCGCGGCTCGTCGCACGTGCTGGACACCATGACCGCATGCCCGACCTTATGCTTCTTCGGAGTACCCATGCAAATCCATCTCACCGCCACCCCTCCCACCGATATTCGCCTGCATGCGCGGGTGATCAATCAGGGGGCGGCGATCACCGGCCTTGATGCGACATTCGTCGAAGGCGCGGCGGCTTCACGCTTTACGGGCCGGGCCGGGCAAGTGTTTGAAGGCTTTGCGAGCCTCGGTGGTTCGGTCAAGCGGATTGCGCTGACCGGCGCGGGGGAAGCCGATGCCGCTGACCGGCGCGCGAACCTCGAACGGGCCGGCGCCGCGCTGACCGCGAAGTATCTTGCTTCGGGTGAGACGGTGATGGTGGTCGATCTCGCGAATGCCGGGCTCTCGGCGGATGACGCGGCGGCCGTATTGCTCGGCCTGCGCCTGCGCGGCTGGCGGCACGACAAATACCGCACGCGCCTTGCTGCGGACAAGCGCCCCTCGCTGACCACGGTGCACGTCACCGGCGCGCCTGAGGGCACGGCGGCTGCGTGGGAGCGGGAATCCGCGCTCGCCAAGGGAGTGGAGTTCACCCGCGGACTGGTGAC
>DLGU01000055.1:0-17269 GCA_002482865.1 Porphyrobacter sp. UBA7686 | reverse complement strand
GGCACCGGCGCGGAACTTACCGTGCTGGGCGAAGCGGAGATGACCGCGCTCGGCATGGGCGCGCTGATCGGCGTCGGCCAGGGATCGGAACGCGAATCGAAGATCCTCGCGATCCGCTGGAACGGCGGAACGGCGGGCGACAAGCCGACCGTGTTCGTCGGCAAGGGCGTGACCTTCGATACCGGCGGCATCTCGCTGAAGCCGCCGCCGGGCATGGAAGACATGAAGTGGGACATGGGCGGCGCAGGCGCGGTGGTCGGCGCGATGCTGGCGCTCGTCAGCCGCAAGGCCAAGGCGAACGTGATCGGCGTCGTGGGCCTCGTCGAGAACATGCCCGACGGCAAGGCGCAGCGCCCCGGCGATGTCGTCACTACGATGAGCGGCCAGACCGTCGAAGTGCTCAACACCGATGCCGAGGGCCGGCTGGTGCTGTGCGATGTGCTGCACTGGGTGCAGGAACAATATGACGCGGCGCGGATCGTCGATCTCGCCACGCTGACCGGCGCGATGATCATCAGCCTCGGTAATGAGTATGGCGGGATGTTCGCCAATGACGACACGCTGGCGGCGCAGCTCTCAGCAGCAGGTCTGACCAGCGGTGACAAGCTGTGGCGGATGCCGCTCGGGGCGAATTACGACAAGCTGATCGATTCGCCGATCGCCGACATCAAGAACGTCGGCCCGCGTGAGGCCGGGTCGATCACGGCGGCGCAGTTCATCCAGCGCTTCATCAAGAACGGCACCCCTTGGGCACACCTCGATATCGCCGGCATGGTCTGGTCGAACAAGCCGGGTCAGACATGGGAAAAGGGCGCGACCGGTTACGGCGTGCGCCTGCTCGACCAGTTCGTGCGTGACGTGGCGGAAGGTTGATTTGCAGCACGATTTTCGGGCCGAAGGCCCGCAAGGCCGACCGGCCGCCCGCAGCGATGCGACCGTCAGGTCGTATGAGCAAGGATAGCCAAGGGCGCGGACGCGCCCGCCGTCGCTTGAGGCATTCATAATGCCAAAAATGCGGAAAAAATCGGATTTGCCGACCAAAACCTGCCTCGCCTGCGGGCTGCCCTTCACATGGCGCAAGAAGTGGGAGCGGGATTGGGACAATGTGAAGTATTGTTCCGATCGGTGCAGGCGCTCTGGGCCAAACGCATGAAGCTCGATTTCTGGCAATACACCCATGACCCGCTCGAAAAGGTCGTCGCCCTGATCGCCAAGCGCGCGCTGGGGGAGGGCGAGCGGGTGCTGGTTGTCTCTGCCGATGCCGAACAGCGCGCCGTGATCGCCCGGACACTGTGGCAGGCAGGGCCGGAAACCTTCCTCGCCAATGGTGAAGCGGACGCGCCGGGCGCTGCGCTTCAACCGATCCTGCTATCCACCGACATCGCCGCCAGCAACGGGGCGAGCCACTTGATCCTGGCTGATGGCACTTTCCGCGAAAGCAGCGGATTTGCCCGCGTCTTCCTGCTCTTCCCGCCCGACGCTGCCCCCGCGGCCCGCCTCGCTTGGCGCGCACATGACGGGCGCGAGGATGTCACCCGCGCCTATTTTGCGCAGGAAGACGGGCGTTGGGTGAAGAAGGGTTAGGGCGTGAAGAAGGGCTGAGGGGCTTGCACCCGCGCTTGCGATAAGAGATGCTGCATCCCGTTTCGATAGGGGGGGATTTGGGCAATGAAACGGTTGGCACTTGTGATGGTGTGTGGGAGCGCTTTGGCGCTGGTGGCCTGCGGTTCGGAAACCTCGGGTGAATTTACCACGGCAGACGGCGAGAACGCCGAATACACCATCGACAAAGACACCGGCGAAACCAGCATGACGATCAAGGGCGAGGATGGCGAGGCCACCTTGCGATCGGGCGCGGATGTGCCGGTGAGTCTGCCGGCCGGCTTTACCCTGTTTCCGGGTTCAAAGGTCATCACCAATACGGTCGTCAACCAGCCGGACGGACAGGGCACGATGGTCGCGTTCGAGGCCGATGCGCCAGCCGACAAGGTCGTCGCCCATTACCGTGATGCGGCCAAGGCGGCCGGTTTCGATATTCAGCTGGAAATGACCACCAATGGCACTGTGATGATCGGCGGTGAGCGCAAGGCGGATGAATCGTCGATCTCAGTCACCGCCACGACCGGCGATGACAGCGCGACCACCGGGCAGATTATCATTGGCACCAAGAAGGCCGGTTGACCGGCTCAGCCCTCGGCCAGCACAATGTCCCAGCGATAGCGGTCCACCTCGGCCTGCGCCGCCATTGCGGTGACGGCATCTTCGCCAAGCTGGTTATAAAGCGCGTCCTTGCTGTTGGTGGCATGATCCTCACTGAAATACATCTGCGTGATCAGCCGGTGCTGGCGACCCTTGATGTCGAAATGGATATGCGGCGTGCGGTGGCCGATCGGGCTGTCATAGCCTGAGGGCTTGATCGTGGTGATCCGCCATTCGCCGCTCGGCCCCGTCATCAGCCGGGCATAGCCCTGGAAGTTGGGATCAAGCGGGGCGGTCGCAATGTCGCCGGGATGGGCATAGCGTCCAGCCGCGTTGCACTGCCAGATTTCCAGCTCGGAGCCGCTGACCGGATTGCCCTTACGGTCGAGCACGCGGCCCGTCACCTCGATGACCCGGCCAAGCGCACGGCTGCCGTTGCCCTTGATCATGGTCATGTCGAAATCATCGTCGCCCGGGCGCAAGATCGGATAGAACGGCCCGATCGGACCGCCTGCGGTTTGCGCAGGTGCGGCGGCGCGGGCAATGCCCCCGGTTGCGACCAGACCGGCGGCAGTGAGCGCGGCACCAGCAAAGTGCCGCCGCGAAAGCGTGTGGTGATAATCCATGATGTTCCCCCCGGAGCGCCCCGCGACCGTCATATCACGTCGCCGACATGAACGAAACCGCACCGGAGCAAACGTCGCACGTGCGGGGATGCTTGCCATTTTGCAGCGCAGCATCTACGGGGCGCGGCCAATATCCCCCTTACACGAACAGACGTTCACAGGAGCATTATCATGGCGGTCACCCGCACCTTTTCGATCATCAAGCCCGACGCCACCCGTCGCAACCTGACCGGCGCCGTCACCAAGATGCTGGAAGACGCTGGCCTGCGCGTCGTCGCTTCCAAGCGCATCCACATGACCCGCGAACAGGCCGAAGGCTTCTACGGTGTGCACCGTGAGCGTCCCTTCTTCGGCGAACTCGTCGACTTCATGATGAGCGAGCCGGTGGTGGTGCAGGTGCTCGAAGGCGAAGACGCCGTGACCCGCAACCGCGACATCATGGGCGCGACCAACCCGGCTGACGCTGCCCCCGGCACGATCCGCAAGGAGCTGGCGCTGTCGATCGGTGAGAACACCGTCCACGGTTCGGATTCGGAAGAAAACGCCGCGATCGAGATCGCCTTCTTCTTCAACGAAGACGAAATCGTCGGCTGATCTGACGGTCAGACGCATTGCCAAGGGCCGTCTCCGCAAGGGGGCGGCCCTTTTGCTTTGGTGCGTCAGTCCGCCTCGGCAAAGCGGGCGAGTTGCGCCGCGTGGGCGTGGTGCTGGCCCGCTTCGCTCGCCGCCATCACGTTGTGCATCCCCAACAGCGCAGGCCCGGTCAGCGTGATACCGAGATCGGCATAGCAGCGCGCAATCGCGCCCTCCCAATCGGCGTTCAGGTCGTCGAAGGTCAGCCGCGCAATCGGCCCCTGCCAGTCCGCCAGCGTCTCCGCCATCCGCGCCTCGCGCAAGGCGATTTTGTGCCGCCAGCGCGCTTCGATGCTGGCGAGATCACAAGTGTCCGACTGGATCGCCATTTGGTTCGCCGCAAGTGATACCGCGCTGCGGAGCACCGCATCATGCGCGCGGTGGGCGATCACCAGGCGCGCATCGGGGAACAGCGACAGCAGCGTTGTCAAATCTTCGGCAAAGGCGGGAACTTTGAGCACCCGCGGCTTGTCCGCCACAGCGCGGCTGGCGGCATCAGTGCGCAGGATGCGGGCAAACTCGCGGTATACCGGCGCGGGGTCACGCGCCTCGCTCCACGCCGAATAGGCCGGGATATGCCACTGCGATTCGTAGATCGAATGGTGCAGCGCAGCGCTGAGCCAGGCCAGTTCCTCCTCGACCCCGCTCGCCGCCATCGGGTGGATCGACTGCATCCACGGATTGAGCGCGCCGAGCATCGCCAGCTCCAGCGCGGCCTTGACCCGGTTCATGCCGAGGCGTGCGGGCAAGGGGTGATAGGCATCGCAATAGCGGGTGTGCGAGAACGCCGGATCAGCGGCGAGCAGCGTGTGTATGCGGGTTGTGCCGCTGCGCATATGGCCGATGACGATGATCGGCGGGGCGAGGGGTGTTTCCAGCAACTCCGGCCGGTCCAACCATAAAGCGCCGAAGGCCAACCGGTTCTTTACGACCCGCGACAGCTGCCCCCATGCCATGGCACGCCCAAGCGGGTTGAGATCGGCCTCCTGCGCCGCCGCCGCGATCAGGCGCGTGAGCCGCTCGCGGAAATCGGCGACGTCCTCGTCCGAGCGCCCGCCATACTCCACCGCTTCGGCCCGCGCGCCATAGGGCTTGGCGGCGAGCGCCCACAGCGCGTCAGGATCAAGCGCAGGCGGAGGCAACCAGCCGCGCTGCCATGCCTTGCCGAGAAAGGCGTTGGCGCGGGTCGCTAACGGGGCTCGGGCCAGCAGGTGATCGCGGGTGGGCACCATCAGAACTCGTCCGCGATGTCCAACATCCGCGTCAGCCGCTTGGGTGCGACGCTGCGCCAGCTGCGTTGGAGCCAAGCCTCGACATCGCCCCAGTCGAGCTCGGGCCGGTCGAGGATGATCCCGACCCAGCCGCTCGCCCCGTAGAAGGCGGGCTTGAAATAAACCTCCGGCTGATCTTCCACGAGGGCGTTCAGTTCATCCATTCCGCTGGTCTTCACCAGCATGGCGATGCGATCATGTCCGTGGGGGCGGTCGGAGAAATAGGCGAAGTACTTGCCTGATTTCCCTTCGCCGACGCGGAAACCGGCCGAACCGAAGCTGTCCTGCTCGCTGGTTTCGGGAAGCGCCAGTGCGCGCTCGCGCAGACGCTCCAGCAGCCATGCGGGGTTGCGCCAGCGCGACACGTATTCGGCCACGGCGCGGGGGTAGAGCTGGTGTTCGGCGAGCTTTACCCGTTCGGCCAAGCTCTCGGGCGTATCGCCCGGGACAATCGGCACCCGCACCTGCGCCAGCACCTCGCCTGCGTCGAGTTCCGGCGTCACCAAATGGACACTCGTCCCGCCGTGGCTGTCCCCCGCCGCGATGGCGCGGGCGTGGGTGTCGAGCCCCTTGTAGAGCGGCAGCAGCGAAGGGTGAATGTTGAGCATCCGGCCCTGCCAGCGTTTCACAAACCCGTCCGAGAGAATGCGCATATAGCCGGCCAGCACAATATGGTCCGCGCCCGCTTGCTGCACGGCCGCTTCCATCGCGGCGTCATGGGCTTCGCGGGTCATGCCTTTGTGGGGGTGAGCGAATGTGGCGATCCCCTCGGCAGCGGCGAGCATGAGGCCGGGGGCGGCAGGATCATTGCTGGCGACCAGCACCACCTCATAGGGGCAGTCGCCAATCCGGCTGGCATAGACCAGCGCGGCCATATTGGTCCCCGCGCCGGAGATGAGGACGGCGATTTTGGCCCGATCCATGGTGGCGTCAGCCAAGATGCGTGGCTCTCCAGTCAGCCTTGGCGGCCCAAGTCTCCACCGACCCGTGCACAGTGCAGCCCTTGTCGCCCGCTTCGATCCGGCCAACGGCCACGACGGTCTCTCCCGCCGCTTCGAGCCGGGCGGTGACGTCCGCAACCTTGTCGGCGCTGACCGCCAGCACCATGCCGACCCCGCAGTTGAAGGTGCGCGCCATTTCTTCGGGCTCGATATGCCCCTGGGCTTGCAAGAAGGCCATCAGGCGCGGCTGGGGCCATAGGTCGGCATCGACCACCGCGTGCGCACCGTCGGGCAGGATGCGCGGGATGTTTTCGAGAAGACCACCGCCCGTGATATGGGCGAGGGCATTGATCTGGCCCTCGCGGATCAGCGGCAGCAGGCTCGCGACGTAGATGCGCGTGGGCGCGATCAGGGCGTCGATCAGCAATTGCTCCTGATCGAACAGGGCGGGGCGATTAAGCTTCCAGCCCTTGTCCGCCGCCAAACGCCTTACCAGCGAATAGCCGTTGGAATGGACTCCGGAGGACGCGAGGCCCAGCAACACATCGCCCGGTGCAACCTTGTCGCCCGTAAGCTGCTCGCCGCGTTCCACCGCGCCCACACAAAAGCCGGCAAGGTCATAATCACCCGGCGCATACATCCCCGGCATCTCCGCCGTTTCGCCGCCGATCAGCGCGCATCCGGCCATCTTGCAGCCGTCCGCGATCCCGGCGATCACCCGTTCAGCGACGCCGTTCTCCAGCTTGCCGGTGGCGAAATAGTCGAGGAAGAACAGGGGTTCGGCGCCCTGAACGATCAGATCGTTGACGCACATGGCGACGAGGTCGATCCCAACTGTGTCGTGCCGGTCATGCTCGATGGCGAGCTTCAGCTTGGTGCCCACGCCATCATTGGCCGCGACCAGCAGCGGATCATTATATCCGGCGGCCTTGGGATCGAAGAATCCGCCGAACCCGCCAAGTTCGCTGGTCGCGCCGGGGCGCGCTGTCGCCTTCGCCAAGGGGGCAATGGCCTTGACCAGCGCATTGCCCGCCGCGATCGAAACGCCCGCGTCGGCATAGGTGTAGCCAGTGCCTCGCGGCGGGCTGCTCTCGTTTGTCCCCGAAGTCATGCGCAGTCCCATAGCCTTTCGCGCTTGGAATTCCACTCGCCATTGGGCAAAGGACATGGCGTTTTCCCCATGAGTGCGTCTCTTTCCCTTCCAAGCCCCGGTGCTGCCCTGTCTCGCCCCTTGCGGCGTTGGCTTGGCGGTGCGGCTTTGGCGCTTGCGCTGCTGGGCGGTGGCTATGCCTTGGTGGCGCAGGTTGCGGGAGAGCGGGGCATCGCGCCCACAGCCGCCAGCGCCGATATTGAGGTCAAGGGCATCACCGTCGATGTGAAGGGTAAAAGCGCCGAAGATGCTCGCGCGAATGGTTGGCGCGAGGCGCAGAAAAAGGCGTGGGAGAAGCTGAAGGGCCCCAAATTGTCCGACAGCCAGCTCGACGGGCTGGTCTCGGCCATTGTGATCGAGCAGGAGCGTTTGGGCCCGCGGCGGTATATCGCCACGCTGGGCGTCGTGTTCGATCGCCAGCGTGCGGCCTCTTACCTTGGCGGAGCGGCGCAGCAGGTGCGATCGGCCCCGCTGCTGCTGATCCCGGTGCAGGATTCGGGCGGGGCTTACATCACCTTCGAACAGCGTAACCCGTGGCAGCGCGCCTGGGCGGAGTTCAATCCGGGCGCGAGCCGGATCGATTATGTCCGCCTTTCCGGGGCAGGGGGCGATTCGCTGCTGGTCAATTTCGGGCAGGCGGGCAGGCGCAGCCGCGCGTGGTGGCGCTCGACCCTGGATCAATATGGCGCGACCGATGTGCTCATGGCCTTCGCTCGGCTCGATCATCAGTTTCCTGGCGGACCGGTCAGCGGCACCTTTACCGCGCGTTACGGCCCCGATAGCCGCCCGCTCGAAACCTTCACACTGAAAGCCGACAGCGCCGATGCGCTCCCGGCAATGCTGGCGCAGGCGGTCGAGCGGATGGACGGCATTTTCACCGCCGCGCTGAATTCCGGCACGCTGCGTCCTGACCCGAGCCTGCGGTTCGGAGCCGGGGGCGAGATTGATCCTGCGATTCAACGATTGATTGAGATCGGGCGGGCCGCTCAGGCACGCAAGGCCGCAGAAGCGGCGGCGGCCAGCGGGGCGGTGCCGCGGATTGATGCGGAGCCGGTTGCCGGGGTCGAGCCGGGCGAGGCTGCGGTGCGGAGCATCACCGTGCAATTCGCCACTCCCGATGCCGCCGCGTTCGATTCGGCGCTTGGTGCCGTGCGTGGCACCGGCGGCGTGCGCGGCGTGGGCGTCACCAGCACGGCGATCGGCGGCACTTCGGTGATGTCGGTGAGCTATGCCGGATCGCTCGAAGACCTCGCCGCGGCTCTGGAAGCGCGCGGGTTCAGCGTGCGGCGCGGAGCCAACGCGCTCGCCATCAGCCGCTAAGGCCGCCGGAATGGGCGAGCCGTCCCAGATTGCCCTGCCGCTGGCGGCGCGTGCACCTGCGGGCGCGCAGCGGATCGTGGTCGGTTCGGCCAATGCTGCGGTGATTGAGGCGTTGCAGACACCGGAGCGGTGGCCGTTCCACGTTGGCGTGCTGATCGGACCGCCGCGCTCCGGCAAGACGGTGCTGGGCCGCTGGGCGCAGAGCCTCCATGGCGCAGGCCAGTTCGACGTGATCGACGATGCGGAAACCCTCGACGAGACCGCGCTGTTCCATCGCTGGAATGCCGTGCAGCAGGGTGGTTCGCGTGAAGGCGGGGCGCTGCTGGTGATCGCCAATGCCGATCCTGATCACGGCGGCTGGCGCATCGCATTGCCTGATCTCGCCTCCCGCATCGGCGGATCCATGCAGCTCGAAATCGGCGCGCCTGATGACGAAATGGCAGGTGAGCTCATTCTCGCCCATGCCCAGCAGCGCGGGCTCATTCTGGCGGAAGGGGCGAGCGACTATCTGGTGCCGCGCACGACCCGCAGCTTTGCCGCGATCGAGGCGCTGGTGGCGGCAATCGACCGGATCTCTCTTGAACGACAGACGCCGGCCACCATGTCTGTGTGGCGCGCCGCGCTCGAGGCCCTTCACGGCCCCGAACAGCAGCGCCTGTTCTAGGCCCTGCGAGTTGCATCGCGCAGGCTTTGGTGGGAATGTGACGGGCGATGTTTGAACGGCTGATCAGCTATCTCGACTCGGTACGGGCGCGCGATCCTGCGCCGCGTTCGCGTTGGGAAATCCTGCTTTATCCCGGCGTGCTCGCGCTCGGGCTGCACCGCGTGGCGCATTGGCTGTTCGAGGCGCGGCTCTATTTCCTCGCGCGGTTTGTGAACCATTTCTCCCGTGCGCTGACCGCGATCGACATCCATCCGGGCGCCACCATCGGCAAGAATTTTTTCATCGACCACGGCTTCACGGTGATCGGCGAGACGGCCCAGATCGGCGATAATGTCACGATCTACCAGTGCGTCACGCTGGGCGGATCGAACCCCACCAACGGCAAGGGGGGCAAGCGTCACCCGACCTTGATGGACAATGTCATCATCGGTTCGGGCGCGCAGATCATCGGGCCGATCGTCGTGGGCGAGCGCGCGCGGGTCGGCGCCAATGCGGTCGTGACCGAGGATGTGCCCGCTGGTGCGACCATGATCGGCCTGAAGGCACGCTCGACGCTGGTACCGGCTGAGGAATGGCTGCGCGAATTCATCCCCTATGGCACGCCGTGCGATGATCCGCCCTGCGACGAGCAAGGCGGCCCGCGCCGCGACTGCATCGAAAAGCTTGAGGCCGAAATTACGTCGATGCGCGAGGAAATGGCGCTGATGAAGGCGATGCTCGCCGAACGCGCTGCGCCGCCTGCGCCGGTGCGCATCCGCAAGAGCGCGGCCAAGGACTAGCCGGTTGACCTCAGGAATGCAGAGCCCCGGTGGCCATGGTCAGGTGGTCCCCTTTCCCGGCAGGCGCGCAGATCAGGTCGGGTTTGAACGGGCCGAACTCACGCGGATCCTTGATCTGTACGGCCGCATGGTCGCGGCCGGGCAATGGCGCGATTATGCGATGGATTTCGATGCCCACGCCGCCACCTTCGCCGCCTTTCGCCGCACAGCCGAGCGGCCGCAGGCGCGGCTGGAGAAACGCCCGGCCCTGCGTTCCAAGCAGGGCATGTGGACGCTGTTCGGCGAACACGGACAGGTGCTGAAACGCGGGCATGATCTTGCCAATGTGCTCGCACCGATGGAGCGCAAGCTGCTGAAGGCGGTCGAAGATTGAGCCACGAACAGAAAAGGCCCGCCCCTCGCAGGGACGGGCCTTCTGTTTGCGGTCTAACCGCCTTTACCCTCGCGCGCTGGCGGGGCCGGTGCCGGTGACCTTCTGCATCGCGCGAAGGATGTTGCCCGACTGCTCACTGCCCGATTGCGGAGCGATGAGGTTGGTGAAGGAATTGATCTCCTCCCAGCGTGCGGCAAAGCCTTCGAGCGTGCGCTCGCCTTCCGGCAGCCAGACCGCATCGTTCATCACCGTCCACGAGGAATGATAGCCGCCTGCGCCAGCGCCGACGATGGCGTTGGTCGGCGCATCTTCACTGACGAGGAACAGCGCCGCCGGCACCACGTTTTCCGGCGCGAACAGCTTGAAGGCTTCTTCAGGGAACAGGTCTTCGGTCATGCGGGTGCCAGCGACCGGCGACAGGGTGTTGCAGCGCACGTTATACTTCGCGCCTTCCAGTGCCAGTGTCTTGGTCAGACCCGCGAGGCCGAGCTTGGCCGCGCCGTAGTTCGCCTGGCCGAAGTTGCCGAACAGGCCGGTCGAAGACGCGGTCATGAGGATGCGACCATAGCCTTGTTCGCGGAAGGTTTCCCAGCACGCCTTGGTGGCGAAGGCCGAGCCGGTGAGGTGGACCTTGACCACGAATTCGAAGTCGGCCGGCTCCATCTTGGCGAATGTCTTGTCGCGCAGCACGCCCGCGTTGTTGATCAGCACATGGACGCCGCCCCACTTCTGCTTGGCGTCGGCGACCATCTTTTCCATCTGTTCGAATTCGGTGACCGATCCGCCATTGGCGACCGCTTCGCCACCGATGGCTTCGATCTCGGCGACGACCTGCGCCGCCGCGTCCGAGGTGCCGGTGCCGTCACGCGAACCACCGAGGTCGTTGACGACAACCTTCGCACCGCGACGGGCGAGTTCGAGCGCATAGGCCTTGCCGAGCCCGCCGCCTGCACCGGTGACGATGGCGACCTTGTCCTTGAAGCTGATGGTCATGTGGGTTCTCCTGTCCAAACATGCGGCGCGGTTTACGCCTGCGTAAAGCAAAATGCGGGCGCTGCGTGGCACTTTCGCGCCCGGCTTGCAACATCCGAACTGACAGGGTGCGATGCCGTAAGGTCAGGCCGCGGTGTTGAAGGCTCCGAGGGCGGGAATCAGCTCCGCAAACGAATCGATCACCGCATCTGCGCCGAGTTCATGCGGGGGCTTGTCGCAATAACCATAGGCCGCCGCGATGACTGGCACGCCTGCCGATTTGGCGGCGCGCACGTCATAGGTAGAATCGCCGATGAAGACGAAGCGGCCGCCGCCCAAAGCCTCGCGCGCGGCGAGGACGGGGGCGGGGTGGGGTTTGGCGAGGAACTGGCCGTCCGGCCCCTTACCCATCGAATCGCCGCCGATCACCGTCTCGAACGTGCTGATCAGATCGAGCTGGGTGAGCACGTTGCGCGCGAAGGCTTCGAACTTGTTGGTGACGACCGCCATCCGCACGCCTTGCGCGGCCAATTCCGCCAGCGCCTCGCGCACACCCGGGTAGGGGGCGGTGTGGACGGCGTTGTTCTGTTCGTAGAAGCCGAGCATCGCCTTGTAGAGCCGCTTGAACTCGTCTTCGGCGACGCCGCCCTGTGCCTCGATCGCGCGGGCGAGCATGATCTTGGCCCCGCCGCCGATCAGGTCTTTCGACGTTTCGACCGAGACTTCGGCAAAGCCCCCCAACACGAGCGCGTGGTTCACCGCCGCGCCGAGATCGCGGAACGTATCGAGCAGGGTGCCATCAAGGTCAAAGCCGATGGCGTCAAAAGGGATCGTCGTCATGGTGTGCGCGGTGGCGGATGGTTCTTCAAACCGCAAGCAATTGCTGGCAGGCGCGCCTTTCCCTAAAGACAGGCACCATGACCACGACGACACATCCTTTCGCTGCCATCATCCTTGCTGCGGGCAAGGGCACCCGCATGAAAAGCGATACGCACAAGGTGCTGCACACCATCGCGGGCCGTGCCATGCTTGAACACCTCATGGCAAGCGTAGCGGAACTCGGGCCGGAGCGGACCGCGGTCGTGGTGGGCGCGGGGCGAGACCAGATCGAGAAGGCCGTGGTCGAGCGCGCGGCGACCTGTCTGCAGGAGCCGCAGCTCGGCACGGCCCATGCGGTTCAACAGGCCGAAGGCGCGTTGGCGGAGTTCTCGGGCGATGTGCTCGTCCTTTATGGCGATGTGCCCTTCGTGAAAGCAGCGACAATGCGCGCCATGCTCGAACGGCTGCATGGTGACGACAATCCCGCTGCCGTGGTGCTGGGCTTCGAGCCTGCCGATCCGCTCCATTATGGCCGGGTGATCGCGGATGATGCCGGGACCATCATCAAGATGGTCGAATACAAGGACGCCGACGAAGGCGAACGCGCCACCCGGCTGTGCAATTCGGGACTGGTTGCAGCACGCGCCGCCGATCTGTTCGCGCTGCTGGCACGGGTCGGCAACGACAATGCGCAGGGTGAATATTATCTCCCGGACATCGTCAATATTGCCATCGCGGATGGGCGCACCTGCGCGGTCATCACTGCGGAGAGCGCGGACGAAGTGGCAGGGATCAATTCCCGCGCCGAACTCGCCGCCGCCGAAGCGCGCTGGCAGGCTGCGCGCCGCCTCCGTGCGATGGATGACGGCGCGACCTTGATCGCGCCCGAGACGGTGTTCTTCAGCTGGGACACCGTGCTGGGTCGGGATGTCACCATCGAACCCAACGTGTTCTTTGGCCCCGGCGTGACGGTCGCCGACAAGGTGCTGATCCGCGCCAACTCCCATATCGAAGGCGCCAGCCTCGCCAGCGGCGTCAAGGTCGGCCCCTTTGCGCGTCTGCGCCCCGGCACGGTGCTGGGCGAGAACAGCTTCATCGGCAACTTCGTCGAAGTCAAAAACGCCGTGTTGGGCGAGGGTGCCAAGGCGAGCCACCTCACCTATCTGGGCGACGCCACCATTGGCGCGGGCGCGAATATCGGCGCTGGCACCATCACCTGCAATTATGATGGGTACTTCAAGTACAAGACCGTGATTGGGCCGGGGGCGTTTATCGGTTCCAACTCGTCGCTCATCGCACCTGTGACCATCGGCGCTGATGCGATTGTCGCGGCAGGATCGGCGGTGAGCCGCGATGTCGCGCCGGGCGAACTCAGGATGGTCCGCGCCGAACAGCTGGTGAAGGACGGCTGGGCGGACCGGTTCCACGATGCGATGAAGAAGAAGAAGGCAGCGGAGAAGAAGGGGTGAGCGACCACCCCAACTGCTGGCTCTGCGGCCGCCCGCTCGGCGATATCGTCCAATGGCATCACCCTGTGCCCAAGGCGAAAAAAGGCAAAGTGAAAGTGCCGATCCACCCGATCTGCCACAAGACGATCCACGCCAACTTCACCAATAACGAACTTGCCCGCATCGGCGACAGCGCCAGCGTGATCCGGGACAATCCCGCCATCGCCAAATTCGTCGCCTGGATCGCCAACAAGCCCGCCGATTTCGACGCGCCGACGCGGTAGGGGTGGAACTTTCGGCTGGCCTGCCCACTTGTGGTGCATGTCATCAGGAGAAACACCATGAACGCCGGACGCTGGATCGCTGCCGGGATCGGCCTTGCTGCTGTGGGAGCTGCCGCTGTGTACGCACAATACCGCCAGACCGAACAGCCCGACTTTGCGCTGGTCAGCGCGGATGAGGACTTCGAGTTGCGCGATTACCCCTCGCTGGTGGTCGCCGAGGTCAGCCACTCGGGCAGCCGTGAACGCGCCAGCGGTGCGAGCTTCCGGCGCCTCGCCGCCTATATCTTTGCGCAGGATCGCCCCGCAGGCGGCGAGAAAATCGCCATGACCGCGCCGGTGCTTCAGGACGAGACCCAGCCGGGCGAATGGCGGATGCGGTTCGTGATGCCGTCCAAATACACGCTCGAAACCCTGCCGCCCGCGCCTACCGACATTGCGCTGACACAGATTCCGGCGCGGCGGATGGCGGCGATTCGCTTTTCAGGCAATGGTTCGGCGCGCGATCTCGCGCTGATGGAAGCGCGGCTGCGCGATTGGCTGGCAACGCAGGGCCTGATGCCCGCAGGCGAGGCCGAGTTTGCCTTCTACGACGCCCCGATGGTCCCGGGGCCGCTGCGCCGCAACGAGGTGCTGATCCCCGTCGCGGCGAAGTGACCGGCGGCGCGGGGCGTCACGCGTCCTGCATCCGCCCCGTACCAACAGGCGCGTCGGCGAGATAATCGGCTTCCCATTGTTCGAACTCGCTGCGGCTCAGCAGATAGCGTTCGCGTGCTTCGTGGAAGCTGATCGCCTTCTCGTGCACCGCGCGGACAACCTCGTCCTTGCGCGCCTTTGACCAGTGGACGCGGTGCGTCTTGGGCAGGGCGTTGTAGCTCTTGATCGCATCGGCGATCGAAATCTCTCTGGGGTAGGCCATCAATTTGCTCCTCATCGCTTGTGCTCATCGCCCCCGATGGCCTGAATGTTGACGGGAAGACCTAACCAGACCTTTCGAAACAGGGTTAATTTTGCGTTGAGGAAGCGTCCCGTTCCGTGGGTGCGACGAACCGAGGATAAAGTGTCGGCTTGTTTTACAGGCAGTTGAGTTACCTTGCGGACCTAACGCAAATGGGGCGGCTCCTTACCGGAACCGCCCCATCTTACTTCAGCTGTCAGCGCGGCCCTATCCGCCGGACACGGGCGCCATGAGCCGCTGCATCAGGTAGATGAATTGCAGCGCTTGAAGCTTGGCACGCTGGTCATTGTCGACCCCGCCAGAGTGGCCCCCGGTGGTATCTTCGAAGTAGTAATAGGGCTGGCCGAGCGCCTTAAGCTTGGCGGCACCCTTGCGCGCGTGGGCGGGGTGGGTGCGGTCATCCGCGGTCGAGGCCCACAGGAACGGCGCGGGGTAATTCACGCCAGCCACGATCTTCTGATAGGGCGAATAGCCCTCGATCCAGGCGCGCTGTTCGGGGATGCGCGGATCGCCATACTCGCCGATCCACGAGGCCCCGCGCCCGATCACATGGTAGCGCAGCATGTCGAACAGCGGGATCTGCACGATCGCCGCGTTCAGCAGGTCGGGCCGCTGGGTGAAGAAAGTGCCGACCAGCAGCCCGCCCTGCGAGCCACCCTGGATGCCGAGATGCTGAGGCGAAGTGAAGCCGCGCTTCACCAGGTCCTCACCCACCGCGATGAAATCGTCCCAGGTGCGCTGCTTGTTCTCGCGGATCGCGGTCTGGTGCCAGTTCGGCCCGAACTCGCCGCCGCCGCGCAGGTTGGCGAGCACATAGGCGCCGCCCTTTTCGACCCACAGCTTGCCGGTCGAGCCAAGGTAGCCGGGCAGGCGCGGCACCTGGAACCCGCCGTAGCCGGTCAGCAGTGTTGCGGTGGTGCCGTCCAGCGTCATGCCCTTGGGCTTGACGATGAAGTAGGGGATCTTGGTCCCGTCCTTGCTGACCGCCTCGTATTGCTCGACTGTTGAGCCCGCCGGGTCGAAATAGGTAGGCGAGGTCTTGAGCACCGCAGGCGCGGCCGTGCCGTCGGTGTAGTAGAGGGTGGTCGGCTCGAGGAAGCCGCTCACCGTGTACATGATCTGGTCGCTATCGTCCGAGGAAGCGGCGATGCCGATGGTCGCGTTGTCGGGCAGGTCGACGGGCTGGCTGTTCCAGCGCCCGTCATCGAAGTTGAACTTCAGCACTTTGCCCACGACGTTGTCGAGCATCGCGACATAGAGCCCGCCCGCGGTCACGGTGCTGCCCTGCTTGGTCTGGCGATAGCCCGGCGCCCACACCAGCGCCTTCTTGGCGCCGTTGGGATTGGCCTTCCATTCCTCCAGATCGACCGCCACGAGGCTGTCGGCGGGGAAGGTCTGGCCGTCGACGGTCCAGTCGACATCGGGCGAGAACAGCATGTGCCCGTCGACGATGCCGACCGGATTTGCCTTGGTGGGCAGCTCGAGCTGGAGCCACTGGCCCCCTTGCCAGACATACCACAGCCGCTCGTGGAAGCTGATCCCGCGATAGGCGATGCGGGCGTGGATCACGTCCTCGTTGTCGCGCAGCAGCGCCGCGCCGGACGAAACGTCCTTGGCATCGCCGCGGAAGATCTCGGGTGCGTCGGCGATGGCAGTGCCGCGCTTCCATTCCCGAGTGGTGAAGGGATATTCGCTCTCGGTCAGCGTACCTTCGCCGAAGTTGCGGCCGACCAGCAGGGTATTCTCGTCGACCCACTCGACCCCGCCCTGGCTCTTCGAATCGAGCACGAAGCCGCCTTCGATGAACTGCTTGGTGCTGGTGTCGAACTCGCGCAGGATGGTGGCGTCTTCGCCGCCGTCGGACAGCGCGATCATGCAGCGGTTCATTGCGGGCGGCAGGCAGGTCGAACCCTGATAGACCCACTCCTTGCCTTCCGCCTTGGCGAGCGCGTCGACGTCGAGGATGACCTCCCACTCAGGGCTGGCGGTGCGGTAGCTTTTGAGCGTGGTGCGGCGCAGGATGCCCTTGGGGTTCGCCTTGTCCTGCCAGAAATTGTAGAGTCCGTCGGGGCGGAAGCTGACGAAGGGAATGCGGTCGTTGCTGTCGAAGATCGCCAGCGCCTCGGCCTTCAATTGCGCATACCGCGGGTCGGCCTCAAAGGCGGCGAGGGTGCGGGCGTTTTCCTTGGCGACCCAGTCCAGCGCCTCGGGGCTGCGCGCTTCCTCGAGGAAGATGTAGGGATCCTGCTCGGGCCCGGGGATGCCGTCATCGGCAAGGGCAATGGTCGATGTGCTCATGGCAAGTGCCATGGCCAGCCTCGATGCGAGTTTCAAGCGCGTCTCTCCCTTTGGCGGATGCTGCGGCGGCCCCGGCAAGGGCGCCCGCGCGAAGCATCAGAATTGCAGGGAGTTTAGCCGCATTGCAAGTGCGGACCGATTCAGCGCTCGCGGCGTATCCAGGCGTAGATATAGCGGTGGTGGAGTTCTTCCTTGGCGAGTAGGCGGTAATCGCGCTTGATCGCCGCATCGACCTGATCCTTGGCCGCGTAATTCTGCGGGGTGAGCGGCTGGCCGGCGGTGACGATCACCGGCGGATCGGTGGCCAGGATGCGGCGCACCTCGTCCTCCTGACGTATCCCCAGCGCGTCCATCTCCAGCGCGTTGTTGAGGTGATCGGGGTAGATCAGCTTCGTCGGCAGGCAGCTATCGGTCAGGCCGTAGAGCGAGGTCGGGCCGTCAAAGATCAGCAGGCACTTGGCCGCGCTCGCGTCGAGATGCGGAGTGATCGCCTCGGCCAGCCGGAAGGTCGCCGAACGGTTCTCGTGGCTGACCCAG
>DLGU01000173.1:34106-45925 GCA_002482865.1 Porphyrobacter sp. UBA7686 | reverse complement strand
GGCTGGAGGTGCCGACCACCGCGCCCTCGCGCAGGGTGGAAATGGATTCCGCACCGAGCAACCGCTCGCGCACATCGGCACGCGGCAGCATGGCGACCAACGCGATGCCATCGCGCAGCTCGGTCTCCACGTCCTTCATGCTGTGCACGGCGCAATCGATGCGTCCGTCGAGCAGGGCTGCGTCAAGCTCCTTGGTCCACAGCGCCTTGCCGCCGATTTCCGACAGAGGCCGGTCGAGCACCTTGTCGCCGCTGGCAAGGACGGGGACGAGTTCAACCGCGTCCTCGCTCCAGCCGTGGGCGGCACACAGGCGTGCCCGGGTCTCGACCGCCTGCGCCATAGCCAAGGGGGAATTGCGCGTTCCAAGTCGCAGGCGGGGAGCGGTTCGTTCAGTTTCAGTCATAGCTATGCTTGCTCTAGCCTTCACAAAGTCTAGATGGAAGCGGGATGGGATCGGTCACGCACACCTCTGATACTTGCTTCGTGCCACCGCTGGTTTTGGGCATCGAATCAAGCTGCGATGAAACCGCCGTTGCGCTGGTGCGCGGCGACGGGACGATTGTTGCGCAAGCGATTGCCAGTCAGGAGGCCGAACATGCGCCGTACGGCGGGGTCGTTCCCGAAATCGCAGCTCGCGCCCATGCCGAGCGGCTTGCCCCGATGATCGCGCGGGTGATGGACGAGGCGGGTGTTGGTCTTGACGATGTCGACGCAATCGCCGCGACTGCCGGGCCGGGGCTGATCGGCGGCGTGATGGTCGGGCTGGTGAGCGGCAAGGCGCTGGCAATGGCTTCCGACAAGCCGCTGCTCGCCGTCAATCACCTTGAAGGCCATGCGCTGTCCCCCCGATTGGCGGATGTGGGTCTCGCCTTTCCCTATCTGCTGCTGCTGGTGTCAGGCGGCCATTGCCAGATTCTCGCCGTCGAGGGCGTGGGGCAATATCGCCGCCTTGCCACCACCATCGACGATGCATTGGGCGAGGCGTTCGACAAGACCGCCAAGATCCTCGGTCTGGGCTATCCCGGCGGGCCAGCGGTGGAGCGACTGGCGTTGCAGGGCAATCCCAAAGCGGTGCCCTTGCCGCGCCCCTTGAAGGGGTCGCCAGAACCGCATTTCTCCTTCGCCGGGCTGAAAAGCGCGGTGTTGCGGTCCGTCGAAAGTGGTGCGCACAGCCCCGCCGATATCGCAGCGAGCTTCCAGCAAGCCGCAGTCGATTGCCTGATCGACCGGCTCGATCAGGCGTTGGAGCGAGCTGGCCCGTTCCCAGCGCTGGTTGTCGCTGGCGGGGTCGCTGCCAACCAGACTGTGCGCGCCGCCTTGGAAGCCTTCGCTGCCAAGCACGCCATGCGCTTTACCGCACCGCCGCTGGCGCTGTGCACTGATAACGCGGCAATGATCGCTTGGGCCGGGTGCGAGCGGCTCGCGGCGGAAGGCTGGCAGCCCGGCGCGGCCTTCGCTGGTGACCCCCTCGATTTTCTTGCTCGCCCGCGCTGGCCGCTCGATCCCGCGGCGGAGACCGTGCGCGGCGCTGGAGTAAAGGCATGAGCAAGCCCGCAACTCTGGGCGTCATCGGCGCAGGCGCGTGGGGCACAGCGCTCGCTCAAATGCTGGCGAGCGACGGGCGCGACGTGCTGCTATGGGCGTTCGAGCCTGAAGTGGTCACCGCGATCAACACCGATCACCGCAATCCGCTCTACCTCCCCTCCGCCGCCCTCGCCCCGACCATCCGCGCGACCGGAGATCTGGCGGAGTTTTCCGCGATTGATACCGTGCTGGTGGTCACACCCGCACAGGTGCTGGGCCGGGTGCTGACCGGCCTCACCACAGCCCCGCGCGATCTGGTGCTGTGCTCCAAGGGCATCGAGGCCGGGACCGGGCGGATGATGTTCGACGTTGCCAGCGAAGCGGCCCCGGGCAGCGCCATCGCTGTTCTTTCCGGCCCGACCTTTGCGCACGAAGTCGCCGCCGGATTGCCGACTGCGGTGACCCTCGCCTGCCATGACGGCGTAGCGCAGTGGGAACGGCTCGCCCCCGCCCTCGCGCGGCCTACCTTCCGGCCCTACTACTCGGACGACGTCATTGGCGCGGAGATCGGCGGCGCGGTCAAGAATGTGCTCGCNNGTGGTGGACGGGCTCGGGCTCGGCCAGAACGCGCGCGCCGCACTGATTACACGCGGCTTTGCCGAAATGGCCCGGTTCGGTGCAGCCTACGGCGCCACCTTCGACACCATCGCAGGCCTGTGCGGCCTCGGCGATCTGGTGCTGACATGCTCGTCCACATCCAGCCGCAATTTCTCGCTCGGCAAGGCCTTGGGCCAGGGGATGAGCGCCGCCGAAGCGCTGGCGGACAAGCGCACCGTAGCCGAGGGCGCTCACACTGCGCCGGTGCTTGCGCAGCTCGCAGCGGAACGTGGGATCGAGATGCCGATCACCAAAGCGGTCGCCGATCTGCTCGCGGGAACCCCGGCGCGTGATGTGGTGCAGACACTTCTCGCCCGCCCGCTCAAAGCCGAATGGGATGCCGGTGCGTGACCGCGGCCGCTGACGATCAGGACGACATCGCCAAGCTAGCAAAGGGCGGGCGCACCAATACGCTGGGCTTTGCCGTCCGGCTGATCGCCCGCATCCCCTTTCTCGTCATTGCGACGCGCCTCTACGGAGCGGAGTCGCTAGGCCGGTTTGCCTCGGCGATGGTGGTGATCGAGATTGTCGCTCTGATCTGCTCGCTGGGCGAAAAACGCGGGCTGGCGCAGCGGCTGTCTGAAGGCGCGGGCGAGAACCGGGAGGCAGAAACCAACCTCGTCTTTGACGGGATCCTGCTGGCGCTCGCCTATTCCTGTGTCGCCGCGCTTTTGCTCGTCGCCTTCCCCGAGCCGATGTTTCCCAATGGGACCAACAGCCACTGGGATATCTGGCTGGTCGCCACGATCCCCGCCTTTGCCGTCACCGAGATCCTGCTCGCCGCCCAAGCCTATCGTTACGACATCGCCACCATGGTTCGCACCCGCGCGATTGTCGAACCGTGGACGATTGCCATCGGCGCGGGCGCGTTCTTCTTCATCCCGGCCACCCGCGATGGCGGCTTGGCGCTGGCCTATATCACCTCGATCTATGCCGGACTGCTGTCCGCCCTGTGGCCGTTTTTGCGCGGCTATGGCCTCCCCAAAGGCTGGCGACCTGAGGCCCGCGCGCTACTTGCCATGTCGTCTCGCGCCTTTCCTTTGGTGGGAGCCGATGCAATCGAGCGCGGCACGCGGCTGCTCGATATCTTCATTCTCGGATTTTTCGCACCTCCGCAAGCGGTCGGCATCTACTACGCCGCGCAGCAAATCGCATCGCTGCCGCAGAAGCTCAAAACCAGTTTCGAGCCGATTCTCTCTCCTGTCATCACCAAGAACCTGCGCATCGGCAATATGGGCGCCATAGCGGCGCAGGTCCGGCAGGTCGGGTTCTGGATCATCGCAATTCAGCTCGGCATCGCGCTGGTGCTGGGGATGCCGGGCGAGGCGGTGATGGGCCTGTGGGGGCCGGACTACGTCGCAGGCACGGCCGCGCTGGCATTCCTGCTGGCGGCCGAGGTCGCCGCGTCGATGGCAGTCGTCTCGGAAAGCGTGCTCGTCTACATCGCGAGGAAGCGCAATCTGGCGATTTCGGTGGGAGTGATTGCGCTTCAGGCAGCGCTCACCATCGCGCTGATCGAGGGGGCGGAGGCCTATGGCCTTGGCAAGGGCTACGAGGCGGCCAGCGCTGCGGGCGCGCTGATGATCGCGCTGGCGACGTCGAGCCTCGTCAAGGCACTGTTGCTCAAGCATCTGCTCAAAGCGCCCGTCAGCAATTGGCGCTGGGCGCTGGTCTATGCCGCCGCGCCTGCCGTGGTGGTAGGCTATGGCTTTACGTGGCTGCCCGAGTGGATGGAGCTGGTGTTCGGCGTGCCCGCAATTCTGGGTACCTATGCGCTCGTGATCTGGCGGCGCGGCTTTGACGACGGGGACAAGGTGTTGTTCCGCAAGCAGGTCGTCCCTAACCCCGAAACTGATCTGGCGTAAGATAAAGCGGGGCCGCAACGCGTTCAGTCGCTATTCACGGCTCGGCTACGATTTCTCGAACCGCTGGAAGAGCGGGGAGATAAGGTGATGCGAGGGACTCAGTTGGTCGCGGCGGTGGCGCTGTGCGCGGTGATGGCTGGCTGCGCGAAGAACGCGCCGGAACAGTTGGCCAAGGCCCCGCCGCCGCCCTCTGTGGTGGCACCTCCGCCACCGCCTCCACCCCCGCCGCCGCCGCCGCCACCTGCTGCCATAGTGGTCACCGGATCGCAGCGTGTAGCGGACGCCGAGCTTCGGCGCCTTCGTGCCGCCCCCTCCGCCAACGAAGCCGCCTTCTACGCCCCGCCCGTAATGGTTGCGACCGATCCGGGCCGCGAGCAATATGACGGCGAGGAAGTCTCGCCCGTCAAGCTCACCGCTGCCGAGCCGGTCTCCACCTTCGCGGTCGATGTCGACACCGGGGCCTATGCCAATGCCCGTCGGTTCCTGACCCAAGGCATGATGCCGCCCAAGGATGCCGTCCGCACCGAGGAGATGATCAACTATTTCCGCTATGACTACGCCCGGCCCAAGGATCGCAGCCAGCCATTCACCGTGACCACTGATGTGGCCACGACCCCGTGGAACCCAGGCACTTACCTCATGCGCATCGGCCTGCGCGGCTATGATATCGCGACCGATGAACGTCCGCCGGCAAACCTCGTATTCCTGATGGATGTCTCGGGCTCGATGAATGCCCCGGACAAGCTGCCCTTGGTCAAGACCGCGCTGGCGGGCCTGGCAGGGGAGCTTTCGCCCAAAGATACCGTCTCGATCGTCGTCTATGCGGGCGCGGCGGGCATGGTGCTGGAACCCACCAGCGACACCGCCAAGATCCGCCGCGCGCTCGATAGCCTTGCCGCGGGCGGATCAACCGCAGGCGGGGCTGGGATCGAACTCGCCTACCGCATCGCCGAGGACAACTTCATCAAAGGCGGCGTGAACCGCGTGATCCTGGCCACGGATGGCGATTTCAATGTCGGCGTTTCGGACACCAAGGCGCTGATCGAACTGATCGAAAAGAAGCGCGAAAGCGGCATCACGCTGACCACGCTGGGCTTTGGCCAGGGCAACTACAACGAAGCGATGATGGAGCAGATCGCCAACAAGGGGAACGGCAACTACGCCTATATCGACACCGCGCTGGAAGCGAAAAAGGTGCTGGGCGAGGAAATGCAATCGACCTTGTTCACCATCGCCAAGGACGTGAAAATCCAGGTCGAATTCAACCCCGCCGTAATCGCGCAATACCGCTTGGTCGGCTACGAGAACCGGGCGCTGCGCGAAGAGGACTTCGACAATGACCTTGTCGATGCAGGCGAGATTGGCGCTGGTCATCAGGTGACCGCGATCTACGAAGTCGTCCCTGTCGGCGGCAAGGGTTGGATCGCGCCGCGCCGCTATGAGGACAAGCCTGACGCGGCGGCCACCGCCAAGCTGGCAGAGGCCGCGAACGTGAAGCTGCGCTACAAGCTGCCCGATGGCGATACCTCGAAGCTGATCGAACAGGTCGTGTCGGCCAATACGCTCACTTCAGCCACCGCACCCAAGGGCGACTTTGCCTTTGCCGCAGCGGTTGCGGCTTACGGTCAGGTCTTGCGCGGGGACGAGATGATGCTCGGCTTCGGCTTTGACGACATCGGCAGACTCGCAGGCAGTCAGGACAATTTCTGGCGGCAGGAGTTCCTGCAATTGAACCAGCTGGCAGCGAGCATGAAGGGCGGCTGATCGCAGGGACTTGGGCGAAGCCGCACGAGGCTGCTAGAGCGCATCGCCGCAACACCATGATTCGCTTGGGAGCAAAAGCGCCATGTCCCCCGACCTGATGAATTATCTGCCGCTAATCCTGCTCGGACTGGTTGCGCTGGTGCTGGCTGTGTGGGTGCTCGCGCGCCTCAGCCGGAAGGCCCGCGTGATCGAGGACGAAAGCAGCACCCCGCTCGCCCGCGATGTGCTGGAAGAAGGCGCGGCCCCTGCGGCGCGCAATCAAGCGCTGATCGATGCGCCGCGCGCAATCGAGATCAATCAGGGCGCGATGTCGGCCGCTGCCAACAGTCAGGCGGTGGCAGCCGCACCGATGGAAACCGACGCCGAGGCTGGCCCCGCCATCACCCCGACCGTCAGCCCGCCTTCCGCCGGCGCGCCTGATGATCTGACCCGTATCAAGGGCCTCGGCCCCAAACTGGCCGCGCTGCTTGGCGAACTCGGGGTTCGCAGCTACACCCAGATCGCCGCATGGCAGCCCGCAGATATCGAGCGGATCGACGCACAGCTTGGCCGTTTCTCCGGTCGCATTACGCGCGATCAATGGGTCGAACAGGCGCAATTGCTGGCTGCGGGCGACGAAAACGCATTTACGGCACAATTCGGCCGCAACGGATAATATTCCGCAAGGTTGACGTCCAATCCGTGATACACTTCGATTTGTGGGAGTCGGAGAAGCGGGAGAGGGTCAATGGTTTTGCGGATCTTGGTGGCCGAAGACGAGTTCATTACTGGATTTGATCTGTGCGACACTTTCGAAGAAGCCGGATACGAAGTTGAAGGGCCGCATGCCGGAATTTCCTCGGCCATGCTGGCGTGCCAAAAAGAGAAGCCTGATCTGGCGATCCTCGATATCGAGCTGACCGATGGGCTGTCGTATGAGCTGGCGCAAAAGCTGCTCGATGACAATGTGCCCGTGATCCTCCATTCGGAACGGCATTCTGCGACAGAGGTCGCTGCCCGCTTTCCGGGCGCGACCACACTGGCCAAGCCCTGCCCGCCAGCGATGCTGCTCGACACGGTCAGCCGGGTCATTGCCCCGGCCTGACCGAGTGCTCGCTCACTGCTGTCCCCGCGCCTCTTGCCCCGGCCTGCCAAGCCTGCAAAGGCTGGTAGCAACAAGATAAGCAGGAGCATGCCCGTGCACGGCACCACCAACACGCCTTCTCGGGCGGATTCGCGAATGGCCCCGTTCAACTGGGACGACCCGTTCGACCTGGAAAGCCAACTGACCGAAGAAGAGCGGATGATCCGCGACGCGGCGCACGGCTTTGCGCAAAGCGAACTCCAGCCGCGCGTGATCGAAGCATTCCGCGAGGAAGTTGACGCGCCCGAACTCTTCCCGCTGATGGGCGCGGCGGGCCTGCTGGGTGCCACCATTCCCGAAGAATTCGGCGGTGCGGGCGCAGGCTATGTCGCCTACGGATTGATCGCGCGGGAGATCGAGCGGGTGGATAGCGGCTACCGTTCGATGGCGAGCGTGCAGTCCAGCCTCGTGATGCATCCGATCTACGCCTATGGCTCGGACGAACAGCGCCGCAAATACCTGCCCGGTCTTGCCGCTGGCACGCTGATCGGGTGCTTTGGTCTGACGGAGCCTGATGCGGGCTCCGACCCGGCAGGGATGAAAACCTGGGCGAAACGCGACGGCGATGATTACGTCATCTCCGGCAGTAAAACCTGGATCAGCAACGCGCCCTTCGCCGATGTTTTCGTGGTCTGGGCCAAGTCCGAAGAGCACGGCGGCGCCATCCGCGGCTTCGTGTTGGAAAAGGACATGGCCGGGCTGTCAGCGCCCAAGATCAAGGGCAAGATCAGCCTTCGCGCGTCCACGACCGGCATGATCATGATGGATGAGGTGCGGGTACCATCCTCGGCCCTGCTGCCCAATGTGGAAGGGCTAAAGGGCCCGTTCGGCTGCCTCAACCGCGCGCGCTACGGCATCAGCTGGGGCGCAATGGGCGCGGCAGAGTTCTGCCTTGCCGCCGCGCGCCAATACGGCCTCGATCGCCACCAGTTCGGCCGGCCGCTTGCCGCGACACAGCTGTTCCAGAAGAAGCTCGCCGACATGATGACCGACATCGCGCTTGGCCTGCAGGCGTCCTTGCGGGTCGGGCGACTGATCGACGAGGGTCGGTTCGCGCCGGATATGATCTCGATCGTGAAGCGTAACAATGTCGGCAAGGCTCTGGATATCGCCCGTCAGGCGCGCGACATGCATGGCGGCAACGGGATTTCCGAGGAGTATCAGGTCATTCGCCACATGGTGAACCTCGAAACGGTTAACACCTATGAAGGCACGCATGATGTCCACGCGCTGATCCTTGGCCGCGCGATCACGGGGATTGCGGCGTTCTGATGCGGCTGTTCGGCTACTTCCGCTCGTCGACCTCCTACCGCCTGCGCATTGCGCTCAATCTCAAGGGCCTCGCCTTCGAGAATGTGCCGGTCAATCTGGTGACAGCGGAAAACAAGGACGAAGCCTTCACCAGCCGCAACCCGTTCGGCTCTCTGCCGATGCTGGAGGCGGACGGGCGTGACCGGGCGCAGTCGATGGCGCTGCTCGAATGGTTGGATGAAGCCTATCCCGAGCCGCGGTTCCTGCCCGCCGATATCGAAGCGCGCTACACGGTGCGCGAGCTCGCATACGGGATCGCAACCGAAATTCACGCAGTCAACAATCTGCCGGTGCTGAAGTATCTGAAGGACCCCCTCGGCCACACGCAGGATGAAATCGACACGTGGTATCGCCACTGGCTGGCGCGCACGCTGAACCCGGTCGAGGCGCGGCTGGCGCAGCTTGGTGCGGGCGATTTCCTTCACGATGACGCCCCCGGCCTGTTCGAGATCGTGCTGATCCCACAGCTCGCGAATGCAAGGCGGTTCAACTACGACCTGACGAACAGCCCGCACATGACCCGTATCGAAACTGCCTGCCTTGCCCTGCCCGCCTTTGCGGCAGCGCATCCCGACAAGCAGATCGACGCACCCTAGATTTTCCCGGACGGAGAGGAACGCCCAATGAAACTCGCAACCCTCGATAATGGCACGCGCGATGGCAAGCTGGTGGTGGTCTCCAAAGACCTGACCCGCTGCTCGGCAGCAGGCTATATCGCGCCGACCCTGCAAGCCGCGCTTGATGATTGGGAGCGGATCGCGCCTGAGCTTGAGCTGCTCGCCCGCGATGTCGAGCATGAGACCGTGCCGTGCGAACGCTTCCACGAGCGGCAGGCACATTCCCCTCTGCCGCGCGCGTACCAGTGGGCCGATGGCAGCGCTTACATCAACCATGTCGAGCTGGTGCGTCAGGCGCGCGGGGCTGAGGTTCCGGCCAGCTTCTACAGCGATCCGCTGATGTATCAGGGCGGCTCGGACGCGTTCCTGCGGCCTCGTCAGGACATCCCGCTGGGCGATCCGGCGTGGGGTTGCGACATGGAGGGCGAGATCGCGTGCATCACCGACGATGTACCGATGGGCGTGTCTGTGGAAGAGGCAGCGAGCCACATCAAGCTGCTGATGCTGGTGAACGATGTTTCGCTGCGGGGCCTGATCCCGGCGGAACTGGAGAAAGGCTTCGGCTTCTTCCAGTCCAAGCCCGCGAGCGCCTTCTCGCCCGTCGCAGTGACGCCGGATGAATTGGGCGCAGCGTGGGCGGATTGCCTGATCCACCTGCCGCTGATGGTCGATCTGAACGGAGCGCCGTTCGGGCGGGCGAATGCGGGCAAGGATGCGACCTTTAATCTTGCACAGCTGGTCGCCCATGCCGCCAAGACTCGTAACCTCAGCGCGGGCACGGTCATCGGCACAGGCACGATCTCGAACAAGGGTGCCGATGGCGGCCCCGGCCAGCCGGTGGCGGAGGGCGGCGCGGGCTATTCCTGCATTGCGGAAATCCGCATGATCGAAACGATCCGCGATGGCGCGCCCAAGACGCCGTTCATGCAGGTTGGTGACACGGTGCGGATCGAGATGCGCGATGACCACAACCACTCGATCTTCGGCGCGATCGAGCAGCACGTCGTGGCGGTCTAGCCCTCTCCAAACCCTTGCCAGAACCCGGCGAGACCCCATCTAGGCCCCCTCCAGTGCGCCGTCGCGGCGATGTTTCGCGTGCAACATTTGTGCGCGCCCACACCATCAGGAACTGACCGATGACCGACTACCCCACCCTCAAGATGTTCATCAACGGCGAATGGATCGAAGCCGGAGAGGCAGGCACGATGGACGTGGTCAACCCCGCCACCGGCGCGGTAATCGGCCAGTGCCCCAAGGCCTCACCCGCGCAGCTCGATGCCGCGCTGAAGGCGGCGGACGATGCCTTTGTGAGCTGGAGCCGCACTTCGGGGGCGGAGCGTTACGCGATCCTGCGCCGCGCCGCTGACCTGCTGCGCGAACGCGCACCTGCGATCGCACGCATCGTCACTGCCGAAATGGGCAAGCCCCGCGCGCAGGCCATCGGTGAGATAACCTCTTCCTGCGATGTGGTCGATTTTCTCGGCGAAGAAGCCAAGCGTCGCGGCGGGCGTCTGATCCCGACGCGCGGCGCGGCGCTGATCGCGCAGATGGTGACGCATGAGCCGATTGGTCCCGCCGTACTGCTCACCCCGTGGAATTTCCCGATCAACCTGCCGGTCAAGAAGATTGCGGGCGCGCTGGCGGCGGGCTGCACTGCCATCCTTAAGCCGGCGGAAAACACCCCGGGCTCGGCGCAGTTACTGGTCGAATGCTTCGTCGATGCAGGCGTGCCAAAGGGTGTGCTGAACCTCGTCCATGGCGATCCCGGCCCGGTGTCCGAACACCTCATCGCCTCACCCGTCACCCGCAAGGTGAGCTTCACCGGATCGACCGCGGTCGGCAAACAGCTGGGTGCACTCGCGGCGACCCACATGAAGCGCTTCACCCCGGAATTGGGCGGCCATGCCCCGGTGATCGTCAGCAAGCACGCCGACCTGGACCGGGCGGTGGCGATGTGCGCCAGCACCAAGTTCCGCAACGCTGGACAGGTCTGCGTCTCGCCCACCCGATTCCTGGTGGCGCGCGAGATTTACGACCGCTTCGTCGCCGAATTCGCCGCCGTTGCGAGCAAGTTGAAGGTCGGCGATCCGGGCGCGGATGAAAGCGTCGACATGGGCCCGCTCGCCCATGGCCGCCGGATCGCGGCGATGGAGCAGGTCGTGGCCGACGCGGGCGGCAATCGCGGCGAAGTGGTCACTGGTGGGTCGGTAATCGCAGGCAGCGGGTTCTTCTTCGAGCCGACCGTGATCGCGAATCCGTCGCCCGACAGCCGCTTCATGACCGAAGAGCCCTTCGGCCCCATCGCCGGGATTGTTCCGTTCGATGCGATCGAGGACGCGGTTGGGATCGCCAATAGTCTGCGTTACGGCCTTGCCGCCTATGCCTTCTCGGGCGATCTGGACGAAGCGCATTACCTCGGCCGGGCGCTGCGCGCAGGGATGGTGGGGATCAACCAGCTGATCGTTTCCTCGCCCGAAACCCCGTTCGGCGGGATTGGCGACAGCGGGTTCGGATCAGAAGGCGGCGAGGAAGGCTATCTCGCCTTCACCGATACCAAGCTGGTCATGCTGGCCAAGTCGGGCGGTTAAGCGCGCGGGTTCTTCCAGGCGATCCGCGAGAGTAACGACTTGCGCTGTTCCATCGGCTGGATTTGGCCATAGCGCGCCCGCCGCGACTGTTCATCCTGCAAGCACACAGTGCGTCGCATCAGATCCGGCCGGCTCGACCAGATAGTTGGTTTCTCCATGTCTTGCGTCCCCGACTTGCGTGTTGTTATGTCGCAAGGGATAGCATAAATTCCCTTTATAAATAGAGTCTTAATTCAGTCCTCGATAAGAATCGCACGGGCGGCATCATTATCGGATGCCTAGGTCGAGGGATTTGCATTCCGGGCGTTGCACACTTCTTCGCGTGAATGGCCTAGGCCGTAGAGCGGCGAACCCCGGCAGCGCGAACATC
>DLGU01000173.1:30895-34039 GCA_002482865.1 Porphyrobacter sp. UBA7686 | reverse complement strand
AGCGCCAGGCCGTAAGTGTAGGGTCGCCCCACGCCCACTGCCCGCGCGCCCATCGCCAAAGCCTTGACGGCATCGGAGCCGGAGCGGATTCCGCTGTCGAACAGCACCGGAGTGTCGCCCGAGGCCTTCACCACATCCTCCAGCAGATCGATGGTGGCGATCCCGCCGTTGGCCTGCCGCCCGCCGTGGTTCGAACAATAGATCGCGTCCGCCCCGCAATCGACCGCGCGGAGCGCGTCGTCGGGGTGGCAGATGCCCTTGAGGACGATGGGCAGCTTGGTCACCGATTTGAACCACGCCATGTCGTCCCACGTCAGCACCTGCCCGAAGGTCGCCGCCCAAGTGAAGATCGCAGCGGCAGGGTCCTCTTCGGGCGACTTGGCCAGCAGTGAGCGGAAGACGGGATCGGTGAAATAGTTCTGGAGGACCTTGCCGCGCAGTTGCGGGAAATTCGATGCATTGAGATCGCGCGGCCGCCAGCCGGTCACCCAGGTGTCGAGCGTCACCACCAATGCCGTGTAGCCCGCAGCTTCGGCGCGGCGGATCAGGCTGGTTGCAAGCTCCTTGTTCTTGGGCGTGTAAAGCTGGAACCACGCAGGCGTATCGCCGCAGGCGGCCTTCACATCTTCCAGCGGATCATTCGCCAGTGTCGAAGCACAGAACGGCACCCCGGTCAGCGCCGAAGCGCGTGCGGCGGCCATGTCCCCATGACGATCCTGCGTCGCCTCTCCATTCAGGCCGATGGGGGCCATGAACAGCGGCGTCGGATAGGTGTGGCCGAACAGTTCGATGCTGAGATCACGCACCGAACAATCGACCATCATGCGCGGCACCATGCCCCAGTGGTGGAAGGCCGACGCATTGCTGTTCTGCGTGTGCTCATCGCCGCAACCGCCCGCGACATAATTTGTGAGACCCGGCCCCAGCGCCTCATGCGCTCGCTTTTCGAGGGTAGCGAAATCGACCGGCCAAGTCGGCAGGATGCCGCGCAAACCAGCGTTGTAGATTTCGTTCTGCATCGCGCCGAAATTGCTCATGGCGGCTGGTCTCTCCCGTTTCTTATGGGAACAGATCAGACGATCCGCGGGTACAGGGCAAGCGGTTTTCTAGGCGAAGAAGCGTTGCAGGCGCGGGCGCACCTTGAGGAAGCGCAGGTAAGCGGCCTCCAGCACCCGTAGCACAGCGCGGTTCCGCGCCGCAAGCCCCAGCGGACGCAGCAGCGGGATCGCGCGCCACATCGCCGCAAAGGCCGCCGCGCCGCTGTGCACCACGCCGTCTTCCTCGGCATGGAAACGGGCAAGCAGTTGCGCACGGTCGATCGGGCAGGACGGATCAGCGCCGCTTGCAACATCCACAAAAGTGATCGCCCCGCGCTTATCGAGCCGCCGCATCAGCGCGATTTCGCGCAGGCACAGAGGGCAGGCACCGTCAAACCAGACTTTGACTGTGCCGCTCAAGGCGCGATCCACAGGCGGATCACATAGGCGACCGCGCCGAGGACAGCGACGCTCGCAGCCCAAATGCCCGCCATCCACAGCAAGCGCTGCCATAGGGGCTTCTCAGGTTCCAGTTCCGGCGGCGCGAGCATCAGTGATACCCCTCCGCACCGACCTTGCCGCGGAATACCCAATAGGCCCACACAGTATAGGCGATGATCAGCGGCAAGGTCAGCGCGACGCCGACCAGCATGAATTCCTGGCTACGCTCAGGCGCGGCAGCGTCCCAGATCGTGATCGAGGGTGGCACGACATTGGGCCAGATGGTGACACCCAGCCCGCTCATGCCCAGGAAGAACAGCGCAATCGCCAGCCAGAACGGCGCCGAATTGCCGGTCCCCCGGATCGTCCGGATCAGTGTGATTGCCACCAGCGCGGTCACAATCGGCACGGGTGCAACCCAGTATACCTCGGGCGCGGACAGCCAGTGCGCGGCATATTCGGGGTTAAGGGTGATATTGTAGAGGCTGACCGCACCCATCAGCACGATAGTCGCAATCGCGGCCCGGAAGGCGACATAGCGCGCATGGGCCTGAACCCCGCCGTCGAGTTTCCAGATCAGCCAGGTACTGCCAAGCAGTGCGTAGCCCGCCACTGTGCCGAGCCCGGTAAGGAAGGTGTAAGGCGTGAGCCAATCCCACCAGCTGCCCGCATAGGCGCGGCCGTCAACCTCGATCCCTTGCAGCAGCGCGCCAAGGATCATCCCCTGCGACATCGCCGCGACCAGCGAGCCGCCGAAAAACGCCAAGTCCCAGAACTTCTCATGGGCCGGATCGCGCCAGCGGTATTCGAACGCTACACCTCGGAACACGAGGCCGAGCAGCATCGCGATGATCAGCGGATAGGTCGCAGGCAAGATCACCGCATAGGCCAGCGGAAAGGCGGCAAACAGCCCGCCGCCGCCCAGCACCAGCCAGGTCTCATTCCCATCCCAAACCGGCGCGATCGAGTTCATCGCCCGGTTGCGGCCCTGCCCGACTCTGAAGGTCGGAAACAGAATGCCGATCCCGAGGTCGAAGCCGTCCATCACCACATAGGCGAAGACCGCAAAGGCGATGATGAAGGCCCAGATGACGGTGAGGTCCATCACACCGGCTCCTTTTCGGAAGGCGCTTCGGTCGGAAGAGGCTCATCGCCGCCGGGGTTCTGGGTCGGACCGGGGGTAATCCCGGCGGTACGGATCGGGCCGTCAATTTGGCCCTTGATCCCGCTCTCGCCCGCATGCGGCGCTTTGCCCATCAGCTTGAGGATATACCAAACGCCGATGCCGAAGACGGTAAAGTACACGACCACGAACGCCAGCAGGGACGCCGCGACAGCAGGCGCGTCGAGAGGGCTGGCCGCATCGGCTGTCCTGAGCACGCCATAGATCACATAGGGCTGGCGGCCGACTTCGGTGGTGATCCACCCAGCCAGCACGGCGGCAAAGCCAGAAGGCCCCATCAGGACGGCGGCGCGGTGCAGCCACGGCATGTCATAGAGCCGCTTGCGCGCCCGGCCCCACAGGCTCCACAGCCCGATGCCGAGCATCGCAAAGCCGATGCCAACCATCACCCGGAAGCTCCAGAACACGGTGCCGACCGGCGGCTCCTTGCCATCGGGGATCGTATCAAGACCCGCCATCGGCGCGTTCAGATCATGCTTGAGG
>DLGU01000173.1:24783-30810 GCA_002482865.1 Porphyrobacter sp. UBA7686 | reverse complement strand
TCGGGAATGCCGAACAGGATCAGCGGCGCGCCTTCGGGGTGGCTTTGGTAATGCCCCTCCATCGCCATCACCTTGGCCGGCTGATGTTCGAGCGTGTTGAGCCCATGCATGTCGCCTGCGAAAATCTGCAAGGGCGTGACAATCGCGGCCATCCACATCGCCATCGAGAACATTTTGCGCGCGTGCGGATTGGCCTTGTCCTTCAGCAGGTGCCAGGCACCGACAGCGCCGACCACGAAAGCGGTCGTCAGATAGGCGGCCATTACGGTGTGGACGAGGCGGTAGGGGAAGCTCGGGTTAAAGACGATGTCCCACCAGCTGGGGCCAGGCAGGAACTGACCATTCGCGCCAATCTCGTACCCCGTCGGAGTCTGCATCCAGCTATTGACGCTGAGGATCCAAAAGGCCGACACAAAGGTGCCGAGCGCGACCATCAACGTCGCGGCGAAGTGCAGCTTCTTGCCGACTTTCTCCATCCCGAACAGCATCACGCCAAGGAAGCCCGCTTCGAGGAAGAAGGCGGTCAGCACCTCATAGGCCATCAACGGCCCGATCACCGGCCCGGCCTTGTCCGAGAACACCGCCCAGTTGGTGCCGAACTGGTAGGACATGACGATGCCGGAGACGACGCCCATCGCGAAAGCAATCGCGAAGATCTTCAGCCAATACTTGAACAGGTCATGATAGACCGGTTTGCCGGTCTTAAGCCACAGCCCCTCAAGCACGGCGAGGTAGCTCGCCAGCCCGATCGAGAAGGCCGGGAAGAAGAAGTGGAAGCTGACGGTGAACGCGAACTGGATCCGCGCAAGCAGCAGAGCGTCGAGGTTCTCAAGCATGATCAGCAGCTAATCCCTTGGCGGCGCCGATCAATTGCTTTTGGCGCAACGAAGATACGGTTTGAGGGCAAAAGGGTTGCAGCGCCGGGCGAATTGGGGGCCAAAGGATTGGCGACAGTCCGGCGGTGCACGGGGTATGCGGTGCCAAGGCTCAGATGAGCCCTCGCGCTTCATCCGGAATCGGCGATGGGGGTTCCTCGCCGGTATCGCGTGCCAGATCGGCAAAGGCGGCGTCCTGCGACAGGAACACGCGGCCCGACAGCTCATCCAGAAAATGTGTGCGCTTGAGGCGGTCCATCACCGGGCCTTTGACTTCCGAGAGGTGCAAGCGGACGCCCCCGTCCGCGAGGCGGTGGTTGATCGCCTCAAGGCTCTCCAGCCCCGAAGCGTCGATCGCGTTGACCGCGCTGCACATCAGGACGACGTGGCGCAAGGCAGGCCGGTCAGCGACCTGTTCGAGCACATATTCCTCAAGCCAACGGGCGTTGAGATAGGTCAGGCTCTCGTCAATGCGGATCGAGAGCAAGTGCGGCAGGGTGAGCACCGTGTGGCGTTCGACATTGCGGAAATGCTCGGTTCCCGGCACCCGGCCAACAATGGCGGCATGGGGCCGGCTCGCACGCCACAGATACAGCAGCAGGCCCACGGCAACCCCGGCAATCACGCCAAGCTCCACACCTGCGACCAGCGTGATCCCGATGGTCGCGGCATGAGCGGCAAAGTCGGCCTTGGAATAGGCCCAGAGCTGGCGCGGCGTCTTGAAATCGACGAGGCTCAGCACGGCAACGATGATCGTCGCCGCAAGCGTCGCGTTGGGCAGGTAGAACAGCAACGGAGTGAGGAACAGGCTGGCAAGGCCAATGCCCACCGCTGTGAACGCGCCCGCCGCCGGGGTCTGCGCGCCCGCATCGAAATTCACCACCGATCGCGCGAAGCCGCCCGTCACAGGATAGCCGCCGGAAAGTGCGCTAGCGATGTTCGATGCCCCGAGCCCGATCAGCTCCTGATCTGGCACGATCCGTTGGCGGCGCTTGGCCGCAAGGGTTTGGGCGACCGAGACACTCTCGACGAAGCCGATCACCGAGATCAGCAGCGCAGGCACCCACAAGGCTTGCAGCAGGCCGAGGTCGGTCGAAGGAAGGGCGAAAGGCGGCAGGCCTTGCGGGATCGCGCCGACGACCGAAACACCTTGCGCCTCAAGCCCGAAGCCGATCACCGCGAGGATCGACAGCGCCACCGCCACCACCGGCCCGGCCTTGGCGGTCATGTCGGCAGCGCGCGGGGGTAGACCGAGGCGCTGGAGCGCGGGCTTCAGCCCCTTTCGCACCCAGAACAGGAACAGCGTTGCAGGGATGCCGATCGCAAGGGTTGCAAAGTTGCTGTCACCCAGCGCGCCTCCCAGACCCGCCAGCATCTCCGGCCAGGTCTCCCCGCCCGCCTTCACGCCAAGAATATGCTTCAACTGGCTGGTCGCAATCAGCACGCCGCTCGCCGAGATGAACCCGCTGATGACCGGATGCGACAACAGGTTCGCAAGGAACCCCAGCCGCAGCAGGCCCAGCACCACCAGCATCACGCCCGACAGCGCAGCGAGCGTCACCGCCGCTTCCCAATACGCCGCCGTCCCCGGCGCCGCGACGGCGCCGACTGCGCTCGCCGTCATCAATGAAACCACCGCCACCGGCCCCACGGCCAGCGTCCGGCTTGTCCCGAACAGGGCATAGGCGAACAGCGGCAGGATCGAGGCATAGAGCCCCACCACCGGGGGCAACCCCGCCAGCATCGCATAGGCAAGGCTTTGCGGGATCAGCATGATGGTGACGATCACCGCCGCCATCAGGTCGCTGGTCAGCGCCGGGCGATCATAGCTGCGCCCCCATTCGAGAATCGGGAAATAGCGCTGGAGCATGGCGTTATTGCGCGATCAGCCCGCCGGGGCCGGCCAGCCATTCACGCCCCTTGAGCATCCCGTTCCAATACAGCCAGGGCAGGAAATCGGCCTTGAGCATCCATGACAGGCGGTTGGCCTTGGTCCCATCGATAAGCCAGGTCGGGAAGCTGGGGGCCAACTTGCCGCCATAGGCGAATTCGGCGAGCACTATCTTGCCGCGCTCCACCGTCAGCGGGCATGAGCCGTAGCCATCGTATCCCGCCGTCGGCCCCTTGCCGTCCAACTGGCGCAGCGCATTGACGGCGACCACCGGCGCCTGCTTACGCGCGGCCGCAGCGGTCTTGGCGTTGGGCATCGAGCCTGCATCGCCAAGGCCGAAGACATTGGGATAGCGCACATGCTGGAGCGTGTGCTGATCGACATCGGTAAAGCCGCTCGGCGCGGCCAGCGGACTGTCGGCGAGGAATTGCGGGGCGACTTGCGGCGGGACGACATGCATCATGTCGAAGCCAACGGTCACTTCGCCTTGAGCCGTAGCGAAGGTCGCTTCGCGCGCTGGGCCATCGACCGCGGCCAGATTGCTGCCAAGCTCCAGCGCGATTCCGTATTTCCCGACATATTCCATCAAGGCCGGGACATAGTCAGCCACGCCGAACAGCACCGCGCCCGCGTTGCGGAATTCGACCGCGATATTGTCCAGAACCCCGGCCCGCCGCCAGTGATCGCAGGCGAGATACATTACCTTTTGCGGCGCGCCTGCGCATTTGATCGGCATCGGCGGCTGGGTGAAGATCGCCCGCCCGCCCTGCATCTCCTGCACCAGCCGCCAAGTATAGGGGGCCAGATCGCCGCGGTAATTGGAGGTGACGCCGTTCTGGCCGAGCGTTTCGATCAGCCCTGCGATTTTCTCCCATGCCAGCCGGATGCCGGGCGCAACGATCAGCACTTCATAAGTTAAGGTGCTGCCGTCCCTCAGCGTGACCTGATTATTGTCAGGCTGGAAACTCGCTGCCGCCTCGCGGATCCAGGTGACGCCCTTGGGCATCACGGAGTGCATCGGGCGGGTAGTGGTTGCCACGTCGAACACCCCGCCCCCCACCATCGTCCAGCCAGGCTGATAGGCGTGGGTTTCCGCCGGTTCGACAATTGCGATGTCGAGGCCCGGGCGGCGTTTGAGGATCGAGGCGGCGGTGGCAATCCCCGCCGCGCCGCCACCGATGACGACAACCTTGTGTGATGTGGCGCTCATGTCCGATCCCTCCCTCGCGCGCGGTGTTACCCGCCCGCCTCCATCCGCCCGGCGAGCGCCGAGAGGTCGTATCCGGCTGCCTGCGCCCGCGCGATCCGCTCGGCGGCGGTGAGGCCGTGGATATTAGCCAGCGCGTCGAGCGTCGCTGCGCGAGTGCCGGTGCGGCAGTAGGCCAGCACCTTGCCCCGCGTGCCACGCCGGATCGCAGCAAAGGCGGCGACCGCGGCGGGCGGAAACTGCCCGCCAGCAACCGGAATGTGATGCAAGGCGAGGCCCGCTTCCTGCGCGGCGCGGCGCATCTCATCAAGCGCAGGCTGACCCGGCTCCTCGCCATCGGGACGGTTACAGACCAAGGCGCTGAAGCCTTGCGCAGCCAGCGCCGCAACCTCATCAGGCAGCATCTGCGGCGCGACGGCCAGAGTGTCATCGATTGGGCGAATGTCCATTATCCCTGTCCGTCCACAAGCCGCACCAGCAGCATTCCGCCAAGCATCGCGATCACGAATATCGCGGCCGAGGCAGGCGCGATGACCAGCGCGGCAAAGCCGGGCCCGGGGCACAGCCCGGCGATAGCCCAGCCAATCCCGAACAGCGCCGATCCGCCGACGAGGCGCGGGGTGATGTCGCTCCGATCAGGCAGGGCAAAGCCATCGCCGAGAAAGGGACGCAGCATTTTGCGCTGTACGGCCCAGGCGAGCGCCATGACCAGCACAGCTCCGCCCATCACGAAGGCGAGCGTCGGGTCCCACTCCCCGAACAGGTCGAGGAACCCGCGCACCCGCGCCGGATCGGTCATCCCGCCGATGGTAAGGCCTGCGCCAAATATGGTGCCCGAAGCGAGCGGGATCAGCGTTTCCCGGATCATGGCAGCACCGCAATGCCGAGGGCGTTCATCGCGGCGACTGTGGCAAAGCCAGTCACCATGAAGGTGGCGGTAGCAACCAGCGACCGCTGGGACAGGCGGCTCATGCCGCACACGCCATGCCCGCTGGTGCAACCGCTGCCGAGGCGCGAGCCAACGCCGACGATCACGCCTGCAATGGCAAGCGTGACCGGATTAGCGAAGGCGGGCGCTGAAGCGGCCATCTGGTTGGTCACGATCAGCGCTCCCAACGGCAGGCCGATGATGAAGGCCCACGCGCCGAGCCGCGGCAGCGACCCGCTGGCAAGCCCGAAGGCGCGCGCTGCAATGCCAGAGACCCCGGCGATCCGCCCGGCCCCCAGCAGCATCAGCGCCGCAGCAAGGCCGATCAGCAACCCGCCGATGAGGCCTTCCAGCGGCGCGGCATCAGGGAAGCCGGGTAAGGTCATACCGCGTTGACCGGCAGTTTGAGGTAGACAACGCCATTATCGTCCGGCGGTGGCATATGGCCCGCGCGCATATTCACCTGGACCGAGGGCAGGATCAGGCGCGGCATATCGAGCGTCGCATCACGCGCCTCGCGCATGGCAACAAATTCGTCCTCGGTGATCCCGTCATGCGCGTGGACATTGCCCTCACGCTCGGCAGCGACAGTGGTCTCCCACACATAGGTCGTGCGGCCCTTGGGCAGATAGTCGTGGCACATGAACAGCCGGGTGGCGGGCGGCAGCGCAAGGATCCGGCGCAGCGAACGGAACAGCGTGCGCGCGTCCCCGCCGGGGAAGTCGGCCCGCGCCGTGCCGTAGTCGGGCATGAACATCGTATCGCCCACAAACACCGCCTCGCCCACCACATAGGCAATGCAGGCAGGCGTGTGGCCGGGGACGTGCATCACGGTCACGGGCAGATTGCCGATGGTGAAGGTATCGCCGTCCTTGAAGAGCACATCGAACTGCGATCCGTCCCGCTCGAACTCGGCTCCGGCATTGAACAGCTTGCCGAACACGGTTTGAACGGTGGTGATGTCCGCACCAATCGCGATTTTGCCGCCGAGTTTTTCCTGAAGATAGGGCGCGGCGGAGAAGTGATCCGCGTGAGCATGGGTCTCCAGCATCCACTTCACTTTCAGATTATGCGAAGTGACATGGTCGATCACCCGGTCGGCCGAAGCCGTCGCCGTGCGTCCGGA
>DLGU01000173.1:22722-24753 GCA_002482865.1 Porphyrobacter sp. UBA7686 | reverse complement strand
CCACGTAGGTAACCGTGAAGGTCGCAGGGTCGAAAAAGCTCGCGATTTCGGGGCGAAGTGCCGAGTCCTCAGCAGCCCTCAGCACCTGTTCGGTTGCGCTTTGCAGCACCGGATCAATCGCGCTCATGCCAAATCTCCATTCATTTTCATAAATCGTGTATATGTATTGCAATCCGAGAGTCAAGTGCTATGACCCGGTCCATGGACCAGAACGCCTCCCCCCTCCCCCCCTGTGCAGGCCTGCGGATCGGCGATTTCGCCCCCGATTTCGAAGCGCGCAGCACCATCGGCCCGGTACGGCTCTCCGCCCATCGGGGGCGCTGGCTGGTATTGTTCTCCCACCCGGCGGACTTCACGCCGGTCTGCACCACCGAATTTGTCGCGCTCGCCCGCGAGGCCGCAGCGTTCGAGGCGCGGGATTGCGCACTGATGGCGCTCTCGGTCGACAGCCTGTTTTCGCACTTCGCTTGGCTCAGGATGATCCGTGACCGCTTCGGGGTCGAGGTGCGCTTTCCCATCCTCGAAGACCCGACGTTGGTGATCGCCCGCGCTTTCGGCATGGTCGCGGCGCAGGACAGCGACAGCGCGGCGGTGCGCACCACCTTCTTCATTGACCCCAAAGGCGTGATCCGGGCGATGACCTGCTATCCGGCGAACCTTGGTCGCTCGATCCCGGAAATGCTGCGTATCCTCGACGGGCTTCAGGCGATTGACGCCAAAGGTGCCCTCGCCCCTGCCAATTGGCAGCCGGGCGAACCGCTGCTCAAAGCGCCGAGACAGACCCTTGACGAAGTGTTCGATGCCAAAGACGCCACCAGCTGGTTCCTGCGCGATGAGCGGGGAGACGGCTGATGGCTGAAGATGATCTGATCGAGGCGCTCAAAGCCCTCGCCCACCCGCTGCGTTGGCGGATTCTGACGACGCTGACGGACGGCGAGCGCAATGTCGGTGAGCTGGAACAGGCGACCGGGATCGTCCAGCCGGGCCTGTCGCAGCAGCTTGGCGTATTGCGCAAAGCCGGGTTGGTCGCCACGCGTAAGGATGCCAAGTTGGTGTTCTATTCGCTCGCGCCGGATGAACTCGGCGCAGTGACCGCCGCGATGGCGAAGGTCGCCCCGTCCAGCACCACCCTGATCAGCGAGCCCGCCGCACAGCGCACGCCGGCACCCGGCGTCGCCAATTTCGCCCGAATGTCCTAACCCGCAGCGGGCGGAGTTGCCAGCGCGGCGCGGAAGCGCCGTCGCACTAGCCACGGCTCCAACCAGCGGCCCACGAGATAGATCAGAGCGAAGACACCGGCCATGAAGTAACCCTCATCAGGCGAATGGCGGCCCTCGTCCTTCTTCTCGTCTTTCTTCTTCTTGTTCGGATCTTCAGGCGCTGGAGCACCCAGGAATTGATCGACCGGGTTGAGCACCTTCACCGGCTTCGGCTTTTCATCCTTCTTCTCGGCCTTTTCGGACGCGTCGGCTCCGGCGCCTTCCCAGGCGTTGATCGCCACCGCCATCTGGGCAAAGCCGAGGAACAGCAGCGGCGCGAGGAAACACAGCAGCAGCGCGTGGCTGAACAGGTCAAACCGTAGCACCGCACCAGCGCCGACCCGCTCGATCCGCAGTTGTCCGCGGGTGAAGGTCGCCAGCTTGTCCTGCGCGGCGGGGTTATGCTTTGAATAGGTCAGCGTGTCGCCTGCGGCGTTCACGGTCGTCCCCGATGAACGCAGCAGCGGATCAAGCCGGGCAAAGGCCTCTTCGGGCGAAAGCGCGGGGTCGATCGGCACATCGCCGCGCACCCGCCAGATGTGGTCGATCAGCGGCACTCTCATGGTCGGAAGGCCCGCCGGGCGCTCCGGTGAAGGCGCCGCGCCCCACGGCCCCGTTGTCTCACTGGCAATACCCCCTGAGGTTCCGCTCATTCGGCCGGTTCCAGCTGGGCTGTTTGAAGCTGCGGGGTGGTGCCACGTCCGAAGCGCTTGTCCAGCGCAGCCTTGGTGCTGCGCCAGCCTTCGCGGAACGGGAAGATCATCGTCTCGCC
>DLGU01000173.1:16564-22628 GCA_002482865.1 Porphyrobacter sp. UBA7686 | reverse complement strand
CCGAAGATGCGGTCCCAGATGATCCAGGTGCCCGAATAGTTGCTGCGAGTTGCCTCGTAATCCTGCGAGTGGTGGACGGAGTGATGCTCCACGGTGTTGAAAATGAACCGCCACCAGCGCGGCGTGTTGAAGCGCACGTTGATATGCTGATAGACGCTCACCGTCATCCCGATTGCCCCTGCCAGCAGAAAGGCGCGCGGCAGGAAGTCGAACAAACCGCCGATGCCCAGGCCAATCAAGAACAGTTCGATCGGGTTGCCGACCGCGCCTTTGTTGATGTTGAGCTGTGTGATGTAGTGGTGCGGCGCATGGGTCAGCCACAGCGGGTACCAGTTGTGCATCGCGCGATGCATCCAGTACTGGCCGAAGTCGAAGATCATTGAGATCAGCAGCGCTTGCAGCAGCAACGGCAGGCCCGTGAACCAGCTGAACTTCTCCCAATCGAACGCGCCCTGCACGGCTTTTATCATCACCCCGTCGCCAATATAGGCGTCAACCATGCCGAGGAAGGTCATGCCGAGCCCGACATAGAAGGCGTCCGTGGCGAATTCCTTCCACGTCAGCTGCCAGCTTTCATAGCGCGGATTGACCCATTCCAGCGCCAGCAGCAGGATCATCCAGCCCAGCCGGATGGCAATCGCCGTCGAGGCGACGGCGAGCCAATTGGGGGCGTAGTACCAGAACAGGATCGCAGCAAAGAGCATCGCAGGCTGGAAGTACGTGAACACGAATTGCTTCACCGGACCGCCTTGGACCCGGCCGATATTCTCCCAGCCGACAATCACCGGAGCATCTGCTCCGATAATGCGCTTGCCCACCTGCACTCCGGCCATGACGAACTCCCCTTAAGCTGTCCGTTTCATTCCAAATACCCATGGCGACCTCACCCATTCGAGGAAGTGGCCAAATGACGTAGGTGTACGCGGACCCGTGGAAAGCGAAGTGATTTCAGTGAGAAAGCAATCAATCAGCAAGATATCGCACTGCAATGGCAGTGGCGGCGGCACGGGTTTCAACCCCGAGTTTACGAAACACCTGTTCCAAGTGCTTGTTCACCGTGCGCGGGCTTATACCAAGAATCTCGCTGATCGTCTTATTGGTTTTGCCATAGCTCACCCACAATAGCACTTCTGCCTCACGCCGGGTGAGGCCGTTATGCTTTTGCAGGTCGGCGATCTTGCCATCTTCACGCACTTCGGTGACGCGGATCAGGGTTTCGCCCGGCCGGCCGGTTTCGACCAAGGCAAGATCAATCTCCAGCCCGCGCACATCGACGCGGACGCTGGCAGGCGGCTGGACGGGGTCTGCGGCGATCAAACCGAGGGCTGCACCCATCAAGGCTTCGGGCAACGCGCCGCGAACCGCAGTCCATTCGGGATCAACCGCGATGAACAGGGCCTCGGCCTGGGGTGTGCACCAGATCAGCCCCGCATCCTCGCCCAGCGCCGCCAGACTGCGCCCCGCCAGACCGAGCGCCAGCCGGGAGCGATAGGTCGTGCGGGCATTGGCGAGGTGCACCTTAATCCGCGCCAGCAGTTCCTCGATCACTACAGGCTTGCGCACATAATCGACCCCGCCGGTGCTGAGGGCTGCAACCACGTGATCGGGATCGGTCAGGCCGGTCATGAAGATCACCGGGATGTGCGCAGTCGCCGGATTGCGCTTGATCGCCTGGGTGGTCTCGATCCCGCCGATGCCGGGCATGATCGCGTCCATCAGGATAAGGTCGGGCTGCACCTCGGTCAGCAGTTCAAGCGTCGCCTCGCCGCTGCGAGCGATCAGCACGGTCATGTCCTCCGCTTCGAGCGTATCGACCAGAAACCTGAGCGATTCCGGGCTGTCGTCGACAACGAGGATGCAGTCCTTAGCGCGCATCGTCAGCCACCGCTTTGGCGAGGTCGGCCAGCGCCTTTAAATCGAAGCTGTCGAGTACCCGCCGCATCCGTTCGGCCAGAGGCCCTGCTTCGGGATCGAGTGCGGCGATGGCGTCAATCTCCGCCTCGATGGCGCGGACATGGCCGATCCGCACCAACCGCTCAATCTCGGCGCAGTGGGCAGCGGCCCGAGACGCGATTGCGGGCGACAAGTGCGGAACGCCGGCTTCGGGCACGTCACGGGCGGGGCCGCCAGCCCGCAGCCATTCGAGCCCCAGCTGGGCGGCAATCACATCGAGCAGCGCGGTGAATTCGAACGGCTTCATCACAAACGTATCATTGGCCGGGCCGTCGGCAGGCGACGTGGCGGAATGGGGTCCCTCACCCGACAGCATCACGATCCGCAAGGCAGCACCGTGGCGGCGGCGCAGTTTCGCCGCAATGTCCCACCCGGATTCGCGTCCCAGCATCACATCGCAAAGGACCAGATCGGGCTGCACCTGCGCGGCGAGCGCAAGGCCGGTTTCGCCATCGCTGGCGGTGTGCACCTGAAAGCCCAGCGGTTCGAGCAGGCCGCGGACCATCGCCAGATGCGCCGTATCGTCATCGATCAGTACGACCCAGCGCTCACGCCCGAGGTAACCGGTAACCACGCCGGGCTCCGGTGCCGGATCGGTCGGCGGGCTGAGCGGCTGCGACAGCATCAGCCGCACGATGAAGCGCGATCCTTCGCCCGGCGCGCTCTCGACCCGGATTTCGCCGCCCATGATATGCACCAGCGCCTGCGTGATCGCGAGGCCGAGCCCGACACCGGGCCGCTCGCCCGCTGGCCCCACCACCCGCTCGAACGGCGCAAAAATCCGCTCTGCATCCTCGGGCGCGATGCCGATCCCGGTGTCGATCACCGTGAACGTCGCCAGCTGGTTACGATATTCGACCTTGAGCGTGACTGACCCGTGATCGGTGAACTTGATCGCGTTGGTCAGCAGATTGATCAGCACCTGCCGCAAGCGCTTGGGATCGGCATGAACGAATTCGGGCAGCCCTGGCGGATGGTCGAGCACCAGCGCGATCCCCCTCGCCTGCGCTTGCAGATCGAGCATGGCGATCAGTTGGGCGAGGAACTCGGGGAAGCGGATCGCCTCCCGGCTCAGCGTCAGTGCGCCGCCTTCGACTTGCGCGATGTCGAGCAGGCCTTCGACCAGATGCGACAGATGTTCGGCGCTTCGGCGTATCACCCGCGCGGCATTGAGCGCGTCCTTGCCGTCATTGCGCTCCAGCAGCTGAGCATAGCCATAGATCGCATTGAGCGGCGAGCGGATCTCGTGGCTGACGCTGGCGAGGAAGCGGGTCTTGGCCTCATTGGCGGCTTCGGCGGCCTCCTTGGCGGCGCGCAGCTGCGCGAACGCGTCGTCAGTCGGCCCTGATGCGCCGTCGCCCTTCAGCCAATTGGTGAGCCGCCCCGCCATCATATCATCGCGAGGCGATATAGGCGCGCCAGCCGCCCAGATGGGTGATGTCTTCCGCCCCGGTCAGCGCGCGCGGTTCGGCGACGAAGCCCTTCACGCTGCTGCCGTCCGCCAGCGTCACCGTGCCGATGGCGAGCGGCGGCGGGACTTCGGCGACGAAGCTGCCGAAGCTGGCGAAGTCGAGTTCGTAGACTTCCAGCGCGATTTCCGCCCCGTCCTCACTATGCACCAGCGCAGGCTTGGGCGGGACGCTATCGGCCATCGCATACAGCCGGTAATTGGGCGCGGTGGTGAAGGCGCCCACAAAGGTCGCCCCGCGCGACGTCAGCTGCCAATGCAGCGGCATCCCTTCAAGATGTGCACCAACGACGGCGAGTTTGACGGTGTCCATGCGGTCTCCAAAATCAAGCGGTGGCGGAAGGGGAAGGTCGGCCGAAGCCAGATACGAACGCGCGAGGTCAATGAGAGCAAGATCGCTGTGCGCTGGCCCGATCAGCGTGATCCCGAAGCCCGTGCCATTGTCGCGCGCACCGGCTGGCACCGCCAGCGCGGCCATGTCGAGCAGGTTCACGAAATTGGTGTAGAGGCCGAGATTGCTGTTCAATGCCACCGGCGCTTCGAGCAGTTCGGCCACGCGGTAGGTCGTGCCGGTGGTTGGGAAGGCGAGCACATCGACCTCGCTCCACATGCTCTCGGCATGGCGCTGCAATTCGGCGAGGCGGTAGATACCATTCCACAACTCGGTCGCGAGCATAGTGCTGCCGGGCGCGATGACTTCGCGCACCACCGGGTCGATGGAGAGCGGATTGCTATCGAGCAGCGGAGCGATGGCGGCGGTACGTTCAGCCACCCACGGCCCGCCGTAGAGCAGGCGCGCGGCTTCAAGCAGCGGCGCGATATCGATCTCGACGATCTCGCCCTGAGCCGCCAGCACGCCCAGCGCGCGGTCGTAGAGATATTCGGCTGCCACATCGCCGAAGAAGACCCGCTGATCGCGGCGCGGCACGCCGATCCGGCGCCCGCTGATCGCAACGTCTGACAATGGCCGGGAGAAGGCATCCTCGGCATCGAACCCGGCGATCACGGCGTCGACCACCTGCGCATCATGCAGCGCATCGGTGAAAACCGTGATGCAATCGAGCGTCCGGCAGGCCGGCACCAACCCGCGCGTGCTCCACCGGCCTTTGGTGGGCTTCAGCCCGATAAGGTGATTGAAAGCGGCCGGCACCCGCCCCGATCCCGCCGTATCTGTGCCGAGCGCGAACGCCACCAGCCCAGCCGCCACGGCAATCGCCGAGCCGGAGCTCGATCCGCCGCTGACATAGTCTCGGTTATAAGCGTTGCGCGGAATGCCATAGGGGCTGCGCGTGCCGACGAGGCCGGTGGCGAACTGGTCAAGATTGGTCTTGCCGACACAGATCGCGCCCGCTGCCTCCAGCCGTTCGATCACGGTGGCGGAACGTTCAGGTCGATAGGCGAAGGCCGGGCAGGCGGCCGTCGTCTCCAGCCCCGCAACGTCAATGTTATCCTTCGCCGCGAATGGCACCCCGGCCAGCGGCAGGTGCTCGCCAGCGGCGATCCGCGCGTCGATGGCGCGGGCGGCGGCGCGCAAGGCATCGGGGTCGGCGTGGCTGATCCACACCTGCGGTTGATGCGCGTCATAGGCTGCGAGCCGGGCGAGCGTATCCTCGATCACGGCGAGCGCGCTGGCTGCGCCGCTGGTGACGCTTGCTGCAATGGCGGTCGCACTGAGGCGGACAAAACCGCTCATGACGCTTTCCTCAGCGCCAGCATCGGCGCGCCGGGATGCAAGGCCTGATGCTCGGTAATGTAGAGTGCGGCCACCGTACCGCTGGCAGGGCTTTCAAACGGGCATTCCATCTTCATCGCCTCGATCACCGCGATCACATCGCCTTCTGCCACCACATCGCCGGGGGCGACGAGCAGCTTCCAAACGCTGCCGCCGAACGGGGCTTCGATCAGGTCTGCGCCCTCGGGCACCTCGATAGCCACCACATCGCCGCCGCCTGCCCCGCCTTCGAGCAGGTCGCTGACCCGGTCGAACTCGCCCGAGGCCTGCCACGCGGCGCGTTCGGCATCAAAAGCGGCTTGCCGGGTGGTCTCGAAAGCGGCGATGCTGGCGGCGTTGTCGGCCAGGAACGCGCGGTAATCGGCGAGGCGGAAGGTGGTCTCCTCCACGCGGATCGACCGCCGCCCATGCGGGAAATCGCGGCGCCAATCGGTGAGTTCGTCGGCCGAGACGGGGAAGAACCGGATCTGGTCAAAGAACCGCAGCAGCCACGGCTTGCCATCGACGAACGCATCGGTCTGGCGGTGGGTGTTCCACACCTGAATCGTCCGCCCGAACAGCTGGTAGCCGCCTGGCCCCTCCATGCCGTAGATGCACATATAGGCACCGCCGATGCCGACGACATTGGGCGGGGTCCAGGTGCGCGCGGGGTTGTATTTGGTGGTCACCAGCCGGTGGCGCGGATCGACCGGCGTGGCCACCGGCGCGCCGAGATAAACATCGCCAAGGCCCAGCACGAGATAGCTGGCATCGAAGATCAGATCTTCGACCGCCTGCGCATCAGGCAGACCATTGATGCGGCGGATGAACTCGATATTGTCCGGACACCACGGCGCATCGTCGCGCACCGTGCCGATATACTTGGCGATGGTCTCCTCAATCGCGGGATCGCGCCAGCTCAGCGGCAGGTG
>DLGU01000173.1:8376-16518 GCA_002482865.1 Porphyrobacter sp. UBA7686 | reverse complement strand
GCGAGCGCGCGGGGCTGATCCAGCGTGGTGCCGTCGAAGTGCAATTGCAGCGAACGGATGCCTGGGGTGATGTCGATCACGCCGGGCAGCTTCATCGCCTCCAGCGCCTGCATCAGCGCATGGATGCGGATGCGCAGCTCGATATCGAGCACGATGTCGCCATATTCGACGAGAATGTTGCGGTCGCCCTGTTGACGATAGGTGGTCTTGGGGCATGCGCCGAGCGCGGGCAGCTCCGCGAGTACCGGTGAGAGGCCCGCAATCGCGCGCGTCGGGGTCAGCACGGGCAAAGCGTTGAGCGGCGCGGCGTTCGCCGCCATGGCGTTGGCAATCGTGACCGGCACGAAGCGGAGCCGGTCATCAGGGCTGAGCTGGCCGATCTTCCACCGGTCCGCCGCGATCACGGTGAAGGGGCAGACGAACCCGCCGAGCGATGGCCCGTCGGGGCCAAGGATGATCGGCATGTCCCCGGTGAAATCGACCGCGCCGATAGCATAGGGGTTGTCGTGAATATTCGACGGGTGCAGCCCCGCCTCACCCCCGTCGCGCCGCGCCCATTCGGGCTTGGGACCGACAAGGCGTACGCCGGTGCGGTTGGAGTTGTAATGCACCTGCCATTCAGCATCGAGGAAGCGGGCGATGTCATCCGGCGTGAAGAAATCGGGCGCGCCGTGGGGGCCGTAGAGCACCCGCAACTCCCATGTCCGGGCAAGCTCAGGCGGCGTAGCCGCGATACCTTCGCCAGTCGCAGCATCGCCCAGATGCAGGACATCGCCCGCCACCAACCCCCGCGCGGCATGGCCGCCGAACTGGCCGAGCGTGAAGGTCGCCGCGCTGCCGAGATAGGGCACCACATCAAGCCCGCCCGCGAACAGGATATAGCCTCGCATCCCCCCGCCGGTCGCCCGGCCGAGCGCCAGCGTCTGCCCGGCAGCGACAGTGATCGGCACCCCGCGCGGGGCTGGCGCGCCGTCGAGCTTCGCGCCGAAATCCGCGCCGGTCAGGCAGATGGTCGCAGGCGCCTCGAACAGCAGGGTTGGCCCGCTGGCGGTGACCTCCAGCCCCGCTGTGCCTTCGGGGTTGCCGAGCATGAGATTGCCCAGCCGGAAGCTCCGATCATCCATCGGCCCTGATGGCGGGACGCCCACATCCCATAGACCGAGGCGGCCGGGGAAGTCCTGCACCGAAGTCGCTGTGCCGCCGCCGATGACCCGCACCGCGCGGCGGGCATGGGTGACGGTATCGAGCATCCGCGTCGAGACTTGCCCGCTGGTGAAGCCCTCATGCCGCACGACATCGCGCAGCCAGCGCAAGTTGGTCTCGATCCCGTTCACGCGGCTCGCATCAAGCGCCGCTTGCATCGCGCTGATCGCGCCATCGCGTGTCTCAGCGAAGGTAATCAGCTTCGCCAGCATCGGATCGTAGAACGCGCTGACCTCGCTGCCCGCCATGACCCATGTCTCGGCGCGGATATTGTCCGGGAAGACGACGTTGACGAGCGTACCGATCGTGGGACGATAATCCAGCGCCGGGTCTTCGGCATAGAGCCGCACCTGAACCGCGTGGCCTTGCGCGATGGGCGCGGGGGCATCGAGAAAGGCAAAATCACTCGCTGCGCCCCGGATCATCCATTCCACGAGGTCGATTGCCATCACCTCCTCGGTGACGCCGTGTTCGACCTGAAGCCGGGTGTTCATTTCGAGGAAGAAGAAATCGTCGCGCTGCGCATCGTACAGGAACTCGACTGTGCCAGCCGACAGATACCCCGCCGCTTCGCCCAACCGCACAGCGGCGGCGATCAGCTCGGCGCGCTTGGCGGGGCTAAGGCACGGCGCGGGCGCCTCTTCCACGACCTTCTGGTTGCGTCGCTGCAGCGAGCAGTCACGCTCGCCCAGCGCCATCACCCGGCCCTGCCCGTCGCCGAAGATCTGCACCTCGATATGCCGCGCGCGGGCGACGTAGCGCTCAAGGAAGACGCCCGCGTCACCGAAGCTCGCTTCGCCCTGCCGAACGACGGCGGCAAAGCCCTCGCGCACCGCCGCCTCGCTCTCGCAAATCCGCATCCCGATGCCCCCGCCACCTGCCGTGGCCTTGAGGATCACCGGATAGCCGATCCGCGCGGCAGCCTCGGCGGCTTCGTCCTCGCCGGTGAGCAATCCCGTGCCGGGTGCCAGCGGCAGGCCATGCGCTTCGGCCAACGCACGGGCGGAGTGCTTGAGGCCAAAGGTGCGGATATTGTCCGGCGTCGGCCCGATAAAGGCGATCCCCGCTCCCGCGCAACTTTCCGCAAACTCGGCATTTTCGGCCAGGAAGCCGTAGCCCGGATGGATTGCTCCCGCGCCGGTCGCCTTGGCCGCTGCGAGAATAGCCGCGACATTCAGATAGCTCTGCGCCGCAGGCCCCGGCCCGATGCACACGGCCTCATCCGCGGCGCTGACATGGAGCGAGCCTGCGTCAGCCTCGGAATAGACCGCCACCGACTTGAGGCCCATCCGCTTGCACGTGCGGATGATCCGCGTCGCAATCGCGCCCCGGTTGGCGATGAGGACGGTATCGAAGGTCACGCAGTCACGATCATGCGCACCGGCGTCGGGTTGAAGCCGTTGCAGGGGTTGTTGATCTGCGGGCAGTTCGACACGACCACGATCACGTCCATCTCGGCGCGCAGGTCGACGGTAAGGCCAGGCGCGGAAATGCCGTCTACGATGCCCAGCGTGCCGTCTTCCTCCACCGGAACGTTCATGAAGAAGTTGATGTTGGAAACGATATCGCGCTTGCTGCGACCTTGGGTCAGGTTCGCTTCAAGGAAGTTCTCGACGCAGGCGTGCTGCGACTTGGTGTGGTGACCGTAACGCAAGGTATTGGATTCGCACGAACACGCTCCGCCGATGGTGTCGTGATATTCCACGGCGCTGTCCACGATGGTCATCAGCGCGCGGCCTTCGTTCGAGAGGAGCACAGTTCCGGTGCGCAGGAACAGATTGCCCTGCGCTGCCACCGTGTCCTGCGCCGAGTATCGCTCGGCATCATCAGCGGCGGCATAGATCAGGAAATCGACCGCCTGATTGCCTTCCAGATCTACGATCCGCAGCACTTCCCCCGCCGCGACATGGTGCACCCACGGCGCACGGGCGGGCACGATCTCGTCGTGAATGATGGTGCCGGTAAGGCCGGAGAGGGCCGGGTCGCTGGTCATGGTTTGCCTTGCTTTTTGCGCGGGTTATCGGCGGTAGTAGTCCTCGGTATTGAGGAAGGCGCGCAGCCCTTCTGGCGTGGCGTTGCGCACGGGGTCTTGTTCAGCCGTGATCGCGCCGCGCCATGCGGTGACGCGCAGCGGGGCGGAATTCCAGCCCTCACGGGGGTCGAGCACATGGGGGCAGTTGGCGATGACGACGATGACATCCATCTCGGCACGCAACAGCACTTCGCGGCCTGCCTCAAAGGGCCCGACGACCGGCGTGATCGTGCCGTCAGTCTCGATCCGGGTGCCCTTGAACAGGTTCACGCAAGGGTGGACGTCGCGCCGGGTCAGACCGTGCTTGGCCGCGCCGAGGATCAGCCGGTCGCGCCCATTGGGGTAAGCACCGGAATTGCGGCCCTCACCATATTTCCGCAGGTTGCTGGCGGCATTTGAGACGCCGCAGAAAGTGTCATGCGTGCCGGCGTCGTCTTCGAGGACGCTCATCAGCACCCGGCCCATATCGCTGAGCAGCAGCTTGCCCGCGCCAAGATAGGCATTCCATTGCACCTTGACGGTATCGGCGACGTTCAACCGCTCGGTCGGCATGTCGGCGTTGAAGATATTGAGGCTCGCGCAGGCATCGCCCGCCTTGTCGATCAGCCGCAACCGGGTGCCGCGCGCGATCCGGCGGGAGGCATAGCCGCCTGGCGCGAGGGTTTCTTCCCACAGCAGGTCGTCGGCTGCGACGCCTTCAGGCAGGTCGCCCGCGACGGGCGGTAAGGTCGGCATCGCCTCGACCCGCGTGCCGCCTTGCGCGCGGGCATGATCGCGCGCTGCTTTGGGATCGGCAGTTCCGCTCATTCCGCGGCCTCCTGCCGCGCAGGCGGAAAGTCCTGTTCATGCAGCGGCGGCAGCAGCGCCGTGGTGGTGACGAGCTGCAATTGCTGCACGCCCCGGATCGCGCGCAGGGCATCGCACAGCTGCTTCAACCGCACCGCAGGCCCCTGCACCAGCAGCACTTCGAGCGACTGGTCCTCTTCAAGGAACACGTGCTGCGAGGAAATCACCTCCTTGAGGTAATCCACCTGTGTTTCAGCTAGTTGCTGGCGCACTCTGCCACCGCCTCCAGCATAGACGATGGTAACGGTCCCTGCGAGCGTCTCATCCGGCCGGGTCAACGCCTCATGCTCGGCAAGCGCGTGGCGGATCAGTTCGGCAATCAGCTGCGAGCGTGAAGGCAGCCCGCGTTCCTCGACCATCATGTCGAGCTGGCGGAACAGTTCCGCCGGCAGGCTCATGCTGAGGCGCGCAAGACGAGAGGGTTCGGGGGAGCTCATGCAGCGATCATTTCAATTATTACCAACTGTGTCAATCGTAATACCGCCAACCTCAGCTTGTTCATCCGCCCGCGCTTCCGCGTGGACCTGCTGTACTTTGCGGGTCAGCTCGAGGTCATAGATGACCGCCGCCCCATAGCGCTGCGGGGCGTGCGGATCATGGCGGCGCTTGTCGAGCGTCAGCACCCGTGTGCCGAGCGAAAAGGCCTCTTTGATATCGTGAGTGACCATAATGATCGTCAGCCCATGCTCGCGCCACAGCCGGGTGATGAGCGCGTGCATATCCTTGCGGATGCCGGGATCGAGCGCACCAAAGGGCTCGTCCAGCAGCAGGATACGGGGTCGCTTGATCAGGGCCTGAGCGATCGCGAGGCGCTGCTGCATCCCGCCCGACATCTGCGCTGGGTAGAGGTGGCGGCTATCCGCTAGCCCGACCTGCTCCAGCATCGCTTCGGCCTCTGAGATCGCGGCGCGCCGGGCGCTGCCGAACAAGCGGGCGGTGAAAGGCGAGGCGGAGAACTCCAGCCCCAGCAAGGTGTTACCCAGCACGGTCAAATGCGGGAAGACCGAGTAGCGCTGGAACACCACCCCGCGATCTGGGCCGCATTCAGGCGGCAGCGGCGCACCGTCCAAGGTGATCGTCCCGCGCGTCGGCTTCTCCTGCCCGAGGACAACGCGGAGCAGGCTGCTTTTGCCCGCGCCCGAAGGCCCGATGATCGAGACAAAGGAACCCTCGGCAATATCGAGCGAAATCCGTTCAAGTACGACCTTCTCGCCATACTCGACCCACAGGTTCTTGAGGCTCAGCAGCGCCATCAGTGCGCTGCCCCATGCGCCCAGCCGAACAGGCGGCGGCTGCCGCGCGACAGGGCGAAATCCATCACTACCGCGAGGATCGCGATCCATGCGACGTAGGGCAGGATCACGTCCATCGCGAGGTAGCGGCGGACGAGGAAGATGCGGTAGCCCAGCCCGACATCGGCGGCGATTGCTTCAGCGGAGATCAGGAACACCCACGCCGGGCCGAGCGACAGGCGCAGCGCCTCGATCAGCCGCGGCATCGCTTGTGGCAAAGCCACCCGTAACATCACGCCCCACGAATTCGCGCCCAAAGTCAGAGCCTTGATCACCTGTTCGCGCGGCAGAGCGGCGATGTGCCCCGCAACATCCCGGATCATGAACGGGGCGACCCCGATGACGATCAGCGCCACTTTGGCCGTCTCGCCCAATCCGAACACGATGAACAAGATCGGGAGCAGAGCGATAGGCGGGATCACGGCGATCGCGGTGACAAGCGGTCCCAACGTGGCTCTAACCGGGGGCAATGACCCGACAACCAGGCCGACAAGCAGGGTCGAAGCCGTAGCAATGCCAAGGCCAAGCCCTAACCGCGTCAAACTGGCGAGCGTATCGGCCCAGAACAGATATTGGCCCGACAGCGGATCGGCTTCGAAGATCAGCGCCGCCATCGCTGCGGCCATTGCTCCGGGGAGCGGCAGGATCTTGTCCGCCGCATTATCGGAATGGCGCGCGGCAGCGGCGATGATGTAGGCGAACGCCAGCATCACCAACGGCAGCGCGCCTAGCAGGATCGCCCGGCCGCGCCCCGGCTGGGCTGTCACCCAGCGCATCGGCCTAGAGCTTCCCGTCGGCGGCGAGCTGCATATAGGTCGGATCAAAGCGCAAGGTGATCGCGGCCTTGTCACCCAAGGTTGTGCCGCCGGGGAATTCCATCCCGACCGCGTCGGCTGAACGGGCGCCCTGCCCGAACAAGCCTTGAGCAAAGCTGAAATCGCGCACGCGGGTCATGGTGGTGACCAGATCGGGCGAGGCCATCGCCATCAGCGCAGCTTTGGGATCGGCGTAAAGGAAGGTGGTGGCGAGCTGGCCCTCGAATTCTTCCGGCGTCGTCCCCGCCAGCTTCGCCATCGCGGCGCGCGCGGCGGCGCCTTCGGCATCCTGCCGCGCCATCAGCGTCATGGTCTCGTACCAGATCCCCGCCAGCGCCTTGCCGAGATTGGGGTTCGCCTTCAGCACCGCCGTATCGACCACCATCAGATCGAGAATCTCGCCCGGAATATCGGCCGAGGTGAACACGGCCTTCGTGCCGGCCACACCCTTCATGGTGGTCACCTGCGGGTTCCACGCGACTGCCGCGGTCACATCAGGTGAGGCAAAGGCGGCGGCGATATCAGCATCCGAGGTATTGACCGTCTTCACGTCGGTCAGCTTCATCCCTGACGTCTCGAGCGCGCGGGCGAGCAGGTAGTGCGAGACCGACAGTTCGGCGAGGTACACCTGCCGCCCCTTGATCCCCGCCACGCCGTCAGCGCCTTTCAGCAGGACCGCATCATTGCCGTTGGAATAATCGCCGAGGATGATAGCCGAGGTGTCCTTGCCACCCGCTGCCGGGATCGTCAGCGCGTCCATATTGGCGACGGTCACGCCGTCCAGCTTGCCAGCGGTGTATTGGTTCACGCTCTCGATGTAGTCGTTGACCTGCACGAAGGTGATTTTGACGCCGTACTTGTCTTCCCACTTCTTCACGATCCCTGCCTGCTGGGCATAGGGCCAGGGCATCCACCCGGCATAGATCGACCAGCCGATGTTGAAGTCGGTGCGGGGTGCGGAAGCGTCCTCCTCGCTGCCCGAACAGGCGGCCACCGCAAGGGCGAGGGCGATAAGCAGGAAGCGGGCCGCGCGGCGGGCCAAGTGGCGCATGATTCGTCCCCTATGTTGCGGGTGCGAACATCCCCTCGTTTGCCGCTTTTGTCTATGGGGAATTATTACGATTGATTGCAAAAGTAATATGCGCAAGGTTGCATCAGTCTGGCAGGCATTGTGCCCTTGCGGCGCTCCTCTCCTTCCCCTGCCATGCGTGGAGGCTCTGAGACCCATGACACCCATGATGCGCAATTCCGTTGCCCGCCCGCTTGCTCTCGCCCTTGCCGCCAGCCTTGCTGTCGCGGCGTGTGCGGCCGAGGATAGCGAACCTCCCACGGAAATGGTCGGCCCCGCGCCCGACCTCACCGAGACCGCGCTGAAAGTGCCAGGCTTTGCCGATTTCCTCGCGGTGGATGGCGATACGGTGTGGGTCACCAATGATGGCCGGGTCGAGCAATGGTCGCCTGCCGGCAAGCTCGCCAGCACGCCGGTGCCCCGCCCCTGCGGCACAATGGCAATTGCGGCCGGATCGCTGTGGGTCGCCAATTGCGAGGACGGTGAGTTGTGGCGCATCAACCTGAAGACCGCCGCAGTCGAAGCCAAGATCGCCACCGGCCTCGCCAATCCCAAGGGCGAAACCAATGTGATCGCGGGCGCAGGCTCTGTCTGGGTGCCGAGCGATCCGGAAGGCAAGCTGGCGCGGATCGACCCGGCCACCAACGCGATTGTCGCGACTGTCACCGTCACGCCCGAGACCTGGTATCTCGCCTATGGCTTCGATGCGGTCTGGGCGGTGTCGAGCGAAGGCAAGGTGCTGGAGCGGGTCGATCCGGCCACCAATGTCGTCACCGGATCAGCCGCACTGGGCGATACGCCCGGCTTCCTAGCAGCGGGTGAAGGCGCAGTCTGGGTGCAGGAACAGGGCGATGGCACGGTCGCCAAGGTCGATCCGACCAGCCT
>DLGU01000173.1:0-8316 GCA_002482865.1 Porphyrobacter sp. UBA7686 | reverse complement strand
TGGCGGCGCGGTGTGGCTGCGCACCACGGATGATCAGACGATGGTGGTGATCGATCCCGCCACGCTCAAGATCCGCGCGCGGATGGGCGATGCGGTGGGCAGCGGTGCGCTGCGCTGGACACCCAAGGGCGTGTGGACATCGGCCCATGACAACCAGACCCTGTCATGGTGGAGCGCGCCCGCGGCCCCAGCAACGGCTCCGGCAACGGCAACACCAGCGCCCTGATCTGAGCAAAAAAGAAGCGCGCAGAGCGGGTCGTCTCTGCGCGCTTCAATTGGTTTTGCGACGCCCGCAAGGGCTCTTGTTATTCTAGAACTTGTAGCCGAACTCCACCCCGAAGCGCTGACGCGCACCCGGCGAAATGAACGATCCGCCGAACTCGACCGCGGTGATGACCTCGTTCAGATACTTCTCGTTGAACAGGTTTTCGGCATAGGCCGTGATCGACCAGCGCTCCGCATCCAACCCGACGCGCAGATCGAACACACCAAAGGTGTCGCGCTGGGAGACCGAGTAGTCCGCATCACCCACGAAGGCCGGCAGCGCCAGCGCCGAACCCGGCAGCAGCCCGCTGAACAGGGTCGGGTTGGGATCATCCTGCAACGTGTGGAACCACGTCGGCCCGGTGATGCGATAATCCGCGCGGGTCACGAAATCGATGCTGTCCGAAACCGGCAGATCAAGCTGGGTGCCCACGTTGATTGTGTAATCGGCAGTATAGGGCGACTTGTTGCCCACCGTCACCGGACGCGAGGCGTTTTCGAGGATTTCGCTTTCGGTCACGTTGCCCGAACCGAACACCGTCCAGCCATCAAGGATTTCCGCCGACAGGTTCAGCTCGGCGCCGTACAGTTCGACCTCGTCGATGTTCGAGACGACGCGCAACAGGCCGAAGCCGCCGACGAAGAATTCGAAGAACTGCATGTCTTCGACCTTGGTGTAGTAGCCCGCCAGATCGAAGGTCACCGCGCCGTCCAGCAACGTGCCCTTCATCCCGGCTTCAAACGCGCTGGAGACTTCCTTGCGGTACTGGTCGTCGATCAGCACATTGGTACCGATGAAATCGTTGAACGCGGAGTCGACGATCGCTGCCGAACCCTGATTATTGAACCCGCCCGATTTGAAGCCGATCCCCCAGTTGCCGTAGAGGTTGATGTCGTCGGTCAATTCATACCGCAGCGAAATCTTGGGCTGGAACTGCTTGAAGGTTTCCGATTTCGGCGCGATCGGCTGAACCGCGCCGCCAACTACGGTCTGGCCGGGGTTGATCGGCCCGCCCGTGATCGGATCGAACACCGCCGGCACAAGGCTCGACACCTGACGATCCTCGATGTCGTAACGGCCCGCAAAGCTGACATTGAAGCGATCGGACACATCGGCATCGATCGATGCGAAGGCCGCATAGACATCGGTCTTGAACGCATCGTGGTAAAGCTGGGTGGTCGGGTTGTCCGACCCCGGCGCGTTATACAGCTCGCGGATGATGCCGCGGCCAAGGTCCGCCCCAAGGCTCACGCCCACCTCGCGGTCGATGTGAAGGTAATAGGCGCCGACCTGCCAGTTGATCGCCCCGTCCCCGTTCGAGGCGAGCCGGATTTCGCCGCTGACATCTTCCTGCTTGCGGATCTGGAACTGGGTGCCGTCGCAGGTGGTCGGGCTATAGGGGCCGAAGGTCGAACCATTGACCGGGTCGAAGATGAACGGAACCGGGTTGTTGCCGATGAAGGTCGGCTGGTTCAGCGGGAATCCGGTCAGCGCTGCGGTGCTGGCAAAGCAGGCGTTGGACGCCGCCACGGACGCTGGCGTCGCGCCGGGGAAGGTGAAGCGGGCAAAGTCGGCCGAGGTGCTGTCTGCGGTGAGCGACTGGTCGACATCACTGTAGAGCACCCATGCCGTCAGCGTGGTGCTTTCGAACTCGTGCTCGACCTTGGCCGAGGTTTCGAAGGTCACCTGATCATTGGTCGGGCGGATGTTGGAATAGAAGCCGAAGGGATGCTCGTTCACATCTTCAAAGAACGCCGGGTTCACTGCCGCAAAGTTGGGCAGGTGGAAGCTGGCGTTGAAGTTGATCGAAGCGCCGCGCAGGTCAGCATAGCGCGCCTTAACGTCGAGCTCGGTGTTCGGCCCCAGTTCGGCGACGAAGCGCCCGTCGATGCCGAACACTTCCTGATCGTCGATCGTCTTGGAATTGCCGAGGAAGCTGTTGCGGAAAAAGCCATCAGTGGTCGAATAATTGGCCGAGAGCACCAGCCCCGCCGTGTCGCCAATCGGGGTCGAGATGAAGCCATTGGCCAGGTAGGTGTTGTCCTGCGCGGCCCGCACCAGCATCCCGCCTTCCAGCGCATCGCCGGGCTTCAGCGTTTGCAGCACAATCGCGCCCGCCGCTGCGTTGCGGCCATAGAGCGCGCCTTGCGGGCCCTTCAGGATTTCGACCTGGCGCAGCGTGCCCTGGTTCTGGTTCAATTGCGCGGTGTTGGTCTTGAGGATGCCGTCGACTACCAGCGCGACCGAGCTTTCCGCGTCGCGCGCGCCGTTGATACCGCGAATGTTGATCTGGGTATCGCCCGCTTCGGCCGTGCCGGTGACGATGGTGACACCAGGCGTCAACTGGATGAAGTCATCCGCGCGCTGCACGCCCGTCTTGGCGAGCGTTTCCGCGCCAAACACGGTGACGGCGGCGGGGACGTCCTGCAAGCTTTCTGACTGGCGGCGAGCGGTGACGATGATCCCGCCTTCCTCCTCGGCAGCAGGTTCAGAAGCGGGGGCGTCCTGTGCCAGAGCGGGCGAGGACAGGGCAATGGCGCCGAGCGCCGCGCCAGAAGCAAGAACCAAACGGACATTCATGGGACGGCTCTCCTGAAGAGGATTGAGAGGTTAGACGATCAAACGAGGACGTTGGCCCCGCTCATGTAGACATAGACTTCCTGAAACTTCGGGCCTTCCGGGCCGGGACGAAGCCGCCAGAAATTGGTGTTTTCGAGCAATGTCACCTGCCCGGCGGCATCATGCAGTTCGGCAGTGAAGCTGGCCGTGATGCGGCCATTGGCCTCGTCCACGGTGCAGGTGAAATCGCGGTGGATGATGGTTTCGTAAGCGCCGAAGAAATCTTCGAACATCCGCCGGATCTCGGCCTTGCCGGCATGGCGCGTGAAGGCGGTCTGGACGCAGAACAGCGCGGTGTCATGGAAGCAGGCCAGCGCGCCTTCCATGTCCTTGGCATCGACGCGGGCGAAGTATTTGTTCAGCGCGAAGTCGATCAATTCGGCGCGCGATAGAGTGGGTTCGTACTGCATCAGACGTCCCCTTCCTTCAGCAGGTTGTCACCCGACATGTAGACATAGACGCGGTGGAACAACCGGTCCTTCAGGTAGAAGCGGTTGCAGTTTTCATACCGCAGCTCCTCGCCACCGTTGGGCGTGATCAGCACCGTGAACTGCGAGCAGATCGCGTTTGTCTCCGGGTCAGCGGTGTGGACGAAATTGCCGTGCCAGATGCTTTCAAAGTCGGCGAACAGCTTCACGAACATCGCCCGGATCGCTTCGCGCCCCTGATGCACGGTGTTGCTGGTCACTTCAGTCAGCACCGCGTCCGGCGTGAAGCAATCGAGCACCTTGTCCATGTGCTTGTTATCGACCCCGTCAAAATACCGCTTGGTGACGATATCGACATAGACCGGATAGGGCAGCGCGGTCTGGCCCGACCCGCCCTCTTGCCATTCACTCATCAGTACCAGCCCTTTCGGATATCGGCGTGCTTGGGCACTTCGGGTGCAGGGAAGGCCTTCTTCGAATGGGTCAGGCCCAGCTCGATCAGCGTTTCCAATTGCTTGTAGGCGACCTGTCCGGGGTTGATCACCGGAACCGGCAGTTCGCTTTGGAGATAGGTGGCCGATTGGTGCATGGTCGTAGAGCCCAGCACGATCACGTCCGCGCCATCCTCTTCGATCGCGCGCATCGCCTCAGCCTTGAGCTTGGCGAAGACGACCTCTTCCTTGCCTTCGAGCAGTTCGGTCACGTCAGGCCGTGTGTCGATCGAGCGGACTGAGGCGCAGCGGTGATCCCAGCCGTGCTGGTTCAGCACCTTCTCGTAGAGCGGGAACCACTGCGGCCACATGGTGAGAACCGAGAACTTCTTGCCCAGCATCATTGCGGCGGCAAAGCTCGCCTCGCCGGGGCCAACTACCGGGATGTTGAGCGCCGAGCGAAGCGGCCAAAGCCCGGAATCGCTGACCGTGTCGATCAGCACGCCGGCATACCCTTCGTCCTCAGCCGTCACGCCGGCCTGAAACACCGTCCAATCCATCAGCAGCGTATCGTGATAGGAATCGCCCAGCGCCGCGCCCCAGCGCACCGCTTCAAATGTGGGCGCGAAGCCCGGGCGCACGAAATCGGCCGGAAGCTGCTGCGCCCGATTCGCGACGCCTGCTTCGTCCATTGCGATCGGTACGATGACCTTGATACGCTGCATGGCATTCCCCGATTGCCCGAAGCGCGCTGGTTATTGTATACAAAACCTTCCCGTCAAGCATTTTACACAAATGTTGAGCAGAGCGGCTGCCAGGTGTGTTTTTGTCACCTCACAGGCTTGCAGGCACGGGCGCTTCGCCGCACAAGGGCGCGCATGGACGCCGCCCTCTTCTCTTACGCCCTGCGGATCGTACGCTCGTGAGCCGCGCCTCCGAACGCGCCTATTCGGCGATCCGCGCGCATCTTCTCAGCGGGTCGGTAGCGGCTGGCGAACAACTCACCGAAGATCAGCTCGCGCAGATCACCGGGGTCAGCCGCACGCCGGTGCGCGAGGCGGTGCGGCGGCTTGAGGACGAGCTGCTGCTCGTCCGCTCTGACACCAAGCGATTGTTCGTCGCCGACTGGAGCCGCGACGACATCGAAGAGATGTTCGTGCTACGCCAGATGCTCGAATGCCACGCCGCTGAACGTGCGGCCAAGCGCCTTTCCCGCGAGCAGATCGCCACACTCGAGGCACTCAACAGCGAACTGACCGCGGCCGTTGAACAGAGCCCTCCCGATGTGGTGCGCTTTCTCGAGGCGAACCGCGCGTTCCACGAAGCGATCATCGATGCCGCCCATTCGCCGCGGCTGGGGCAGATGCTGGCAAAGCTGGTCGAGGCGCCGGTGGTGCTGCGCACCGCGCGCACCTATTCGCAAAGCGACCTGCGCCAATCCGCGCGCGATCATGACGAACTGGTCGCCGCCTTTGCCGCGCGCGATGGCGACTGGGCGCGCGCGGTAATGGGCAGTCACCTGCGCCGCGCGTTCCACACCTTTGCCAAGACGGTCGGTCCCAGAGCCGATGACGCGGCCAATGATCAGGACAGCACAGAGGCGTAACAACGCTGCCGTGTGGTTGCGGTTCCTGCATCCTTTGTCACGCCAAGCATGATTGCAATTGTATACAAACTGGGTAATTCACCCTCACCGGTCCTTCGCAGCAGCAACAGGCGATTCACGATGTCATTCGGCACAATCGAACTGGTCGAGGTCGGCCCGCGTGACGGGCTTCAGAACGAGCCCGACATAATTTCGACCGAAGTGAAGCTCGACCTCATTGGCCGCATGATCGGCTACGGCGCACGGCGGCTGGAGGTTGCGAGCTTCGTCCACCCCGCCCGCGTCCCGCAAATGGCCGATGCCGAAGCCGTGATCGCCGGCCTGCCCGACCGGCGCGACTGCACCTATATCGGCCTCGTCCTCAACAAGCGCGGCGTGATGCGCGCGCTGGCCACCCGCGAGAATGGTGCGCGTGGCGTCGATCAGGTCGGCTGCGTGATCGTCGCCAGCGACACTTTCGGCCAGAAAAATCAGGGCCAGACGATTGCGGAAGGCCTCGCCGAAACCCGCGATATGCTCCGCTTCGCCCGCGCCGAGGGAATGCGCGCGCAAGTTACAATCAGCGCGGCCTTCGGGTGCCCGTTCGAGGGAGAGGTCAAGCATGACACGGTGCTCGCCATTGCCGAGGAACTGGCGATTGAGAGCCCCGAAGAAATCGCACTGGCTGACACCATCGGCGTCGGAACGCCGTGGGAAGCGGGCGAATTGTTCGGCAAGCTGGGCGAGATGCTCGGCGGCAAAATCCCGATGCGCGCGCATTTCCACAATACGCGCGGCACTGGCATCGCCAATGCGTGGGAGGCGTACAAGGCGGGCGTGCGCGTGTTCGACGCCTCGCTCGGCGGCCTCGGCGGCTGCCCCTTCGCCCCGCGTGCGACCGGGAACATCGCGACGGAGGATCTCATTTACATGATGACGCGTTCCGGCGTGGACACGGGCATCGATCTCGCAGCCGCGATTGCGGCGAACAAGTGGTTTGCGGATGTGCTGGGGCGCGAATTGCCCTCGGCCGTTGCGCGCGCAGCATAGAGCATAAGGACACAGCATGACTTACAGGTTGGGCGTTGATGTGGGTGGGACCTTTACCGACCTCCTGCTGTTCGACGAGGCGAGCGGTGCGTTCTGGCGGCACAAGACGCCGTCGACCCCGCACGATTCCTCGGAAGGCATCCTGACGGGCGTTAAGGCGATCATGGCGCAGGCGGGCATTTCTGCCGAGGACATCACCTACTTCCTTCACGGCACAACGGTCGCGACTAATGCCGTGCTGGAGGGCAAGGGCGCGCGGGTCGGCCTCGTCACCACGCAGGGCTACCGCGACATCATGCAGATCGCGCGCAGCTTCGTGCCCGGGGGGCTCGCCGCGTGGATCGTCTGGCCCAAGCCGCAGCCGCTCGCGCGATTGGAGCACACGGTCGAAGTGCCGGGCCGGATGGACGCACAGGGCCGCGAAGTCGCTCCGCTGGATGAAGACGCGGTCCGCGCTGCCTTGCGTAAGCTGAAGGGTGACGGGATCGAGGCCCTGACCGTGTCGCTGATGAACGCCTATTTGAACGGCGCGCACGAAGCCCGCATCGGCGCGATTGCCGCCGAGGAACTGCCCGGCATCCCCGTCTCGCTGAGCCACGAAGTCCTCCCCGAAATGCAGGAATACGAACGCACGCTGTCCACCGTCGCCAACGCGGCGGTGCGCCCGGTGGTGAGCAAATATGTCTCCAACCTGCGCGACCGCTTGGCGACCGAGGGCTTCAAGGGCCGTTTGTCGCTGCTGCGTTCGGACGGCGGGTTGATGTCGAGCCAGAAGGCGGAAGAACACCCGGTCAACATCCTCATGTCGGGCCCCGCGGGCGGGGTGACGGGGGCGCTTTGGGTGGCGAAGAATGCGGGCTTCGAGAACATTCTGACGCTCGATGTCGGTGGCACTTCCACCGACGTCGCGCTGATCCAAGGCCTCGAACCGCGCCGCCAGCGCACAACTGAGGTCGGGCACTTGTCGGTCCGCGCATCGGCGCTGGACGTTAAGACCGTTGGTGCGGGCGGCGGGTCTATCGCCCACGTGCCGCAACTGACCGGCGCGCTGCGGGTTGGGCCGGAAAGCGCGGGCGCGGTGCCGGGGCCGGTGGCCTATAACAAGGGCGGCACGCTGCCCACGGTGACCGACGCCAACGTAGTGCTCGGCTACCTTCCCGAAGACCTCCTCGGCGGCAGCTTCAAGCTCGACCGGGAAGGCGCAAAGGTGGCAGTGCAGACCATCGCCGATGCGCTGGGTGTGACCCTGATGGAGGCCGCACGCGGGATCATCGATATCGTCAATGAGAACATGTTCGGTGCCTTGCGCATGATCTCGGTACAGCAGGGCTACGACCCGCGCGAATTTGCGCTGATGGGCTTTGGCGGCGCGGGGCCGCTGCACGTGAATGCGGTCGCGCGCCTGATGGGCAGCTGGCCCGCGATCTCGCCCGTCTCACCCGGCGTGCTCTGCGCTTTGGGCGATGCCACTACGCGTATGCGCACCGAAACCGCACGCAGCTTCTCGCGCCTCGCCAAGGACACCAGCATCGCCGATCTCGTCGCGGTGCTGGACGAAATGGCTGCGCAGACCCGCAGCGAATTGCTCGCCGATGGTATTCCCGAAGATCAGATCACCTCGCTGTTCGAAATCGACGTGCGCTATGCCGGGCAGGCCTTCGAGGTGCCGCTCACTATTACCCAAGCGGTGCTGGAGAAGGACGGGATCGCAGGCATCCTCGCTCGCTTTGACGAGGAGCATCTGCGCCTGTTCACCTTCAACATGGACACCCCGCACGAGATCGTGAACCTACGCGCGGTCGCCCAAGGGCAGGCCCCCGCCCTCCCCGCCACCGAGCTGCCCAAGGGTGACGGAAACCCCGCCGCCGCCAAGATCCGCGACCATACGGTGTGGATCGACGGGGCAGAGCGTCCGGCGGTGATCTACGACCGCGCCAA
>DLGU01000089.1 GCA_002482865.1 Porphyrobacter sp. UBA7686 | reverse complement strand
AGCCCCGATCTGGCGTCGCACCTGTCCGATCACGAACCCGAAGTTGCTTCCGCCGCCTTGAACCGTGCGGAGCTAACCTCGGACGACTGGACCGCGCTGATCCCGCGCCTACCGGTGCGGGCGCGCGGATTTCTGCGACTGCGCCGCGATCTGCCGGTCGATGTCGAAGCTTTGCTGTCCCGGCTCGGCGTGCATGATCGCGGACTTCCCGCCCCTGCCGCTGCGGACNNGGACACCGATCCGCAGATTGCGCAAGCCGGGCCTGCGCCCGGTGCCGAGCCCCTCCCCGCTCCGCCGTCTGCGCCGATCATGCTGCACAAGGCCCCAGAGGTTGTGCGTCCCGCGGCGCCCGCGATCCCGATCCGTCAGCGCGACCGGGACGAGAGTGGCCGCACCGAGATCTCTGCGCTGGTCGAGCGGATCGCCCAGTTCCGCCGGACGCGTGGTGACAGCCCGCTCGATCTCGAAAGCTCGCCGCGATTGCCGCTGGGCGAATTGCCCGAGCGCAGCCCGCGCGCCATTGCCAGCTTCGGCTTTGCCGCCGACAGCAGCGGGCGGATCGCCTGGGCCGTCAGCGAAGTCGCGCCGATGGTGGTTGGCACCCGCCTGTTTGCCTCGCACACCAGCGGCGCGGGCACCTCGGGTAGCCCCAGTCTTGCCCGTGCCTTTGCCCGCCGACAGCCGATCACTGGCGGCGAGATCAGCCTGACCGGCGCGCCTGCCATTGTCGGTGACTGGATCGTCGATGCCGAGCCGCGCTTTAGCGAGGAAGGCCACTTCACCGGCTATTTCGGCCGATTCCGCCGCGCGCCCGATGCGGCCAACGCCCCCACCGGCCCCGAAGCGCGCGAAGCGGACCGCATCCGCCAGCTGCTCCACGAATTGCGCACGCCCGTCACTGCCGTGCAGGGCTATGCCGAGGTGATCCAGCAGCAGCTGTTCGGCCCTGCCCCCCACGAATACCGCGCGCTCGCCGCCGCAATCGCTGCCGATGCCGCGCGCATTCTTGCTGGGTTCGAGGAGCTTGACCGGCTTGCGCGGTTGGAAACGGGCGCGACTCGGATCGAACCGGGTGAGACCGATCTCGCCGCTTTGGTGCGCCGCACCGCGGCACAGCTTGATCCAGTGCTGGCACCGCAGGGCGCTGGGCTTGCCCTCGCTTTCCCCGATACGGCCACGCTGCTGATCGGGCTCGACCCCGAGGACGCCGAGGCGCTGGTGTGGCGGCTGCTCGCCAGCCTCGGCGCGGCTTGCGGCGCGGGTGAACGGATTGCGGTACAGCTCGATCCGCTGATCGGTTCAGGCGGCGCGATGGCGCGGCTGGTCTGCGCCCTGCCCGCGCGGCTCACAGCGGAAGACAACCTGTTTGCCGCGACCACCCGCTCTGCGGAAAGCGCTATCAATGCCGGATTGTTTGGCACCGGCTTTGCCCTGCGCCTTGCAAGAGCAGAGGCACGCGCGGCTGGCGGCGCATTGCGGCGCGATGGCGCGACGCTGGTGCTGACCCTGCCGCTCTTGACCCAAGTTTCTGCTCTGCCTAGCGCCGTTGAGGCTTAGGCTGATGCGCGGGGGCGTGCGAGGACGATGACCACAGGATCAATGCTCGATGTGCCGCCTGCCGGGCGCACGGCTGCCTTTGCGCCCGGCTTCGGCCAGCGCGTGCTGCTGACAGTCGATACCGAAGAGTGTTTCAATTGGACCGCCCCATTCCGGCGTGACGGCTACGGCGTCAAGCATGTCGAGGCGATCCCGCGCTTTCAGGCTTTCTGCGAGGCGATCGGCGCGCACCCGGTCTATCTGGTCGATTGGCCCATCGTGCAGGATGCGCGCGCCGTTGAGATCATCGGCGATGCGGTGCGGCGCGGCACGGCGGAAGTCGGCGTGCAATTGCACCCGTGGGTCAATCCGCCCTTCGACGAGGAGGTGTCCGTCTACAACTCCTTTGCCGGCAATCTCCCGCAAGCACTCGAGATGGCCAAGTTCATGGGTCTGCGCGATGCGATTGAAGTCAGGTTCGGCACCGCTCCGCTGATCTACCGCGCCGGGCGGTACGGCCTTGGGCCGCACACCGCCGACCTGTTGAAGCACGCCGGAATCAGGGTCGATACCTCGGTGCGTTCGCTGTTCGATTACAGCGCGGGCGGCGGGCCGGATTACACCCGGCACCCGCTTGATCCCTATTGGGTCGACGGCGCAATGCGGCTGCTCGAACTGCCCGTCACATCGGTCCATGCCGGACGCCTGCGCGGCATGGGGCGGCCGCTGCAACGGATCGGCGAGCGGATCCCGCGCGGCATGGGTGCACTGTCGCGGCTCGGTCTGCTGGAGCGGATTGCGCTGACGCCGGAAGGCGTATCCAGCGAAGAGGCGCTGCGCGGCATTGATATCGCGCTGGATGACGGCTTGCCGGTGCTGGTGCTGTCGTTCCACAGCCCTTCCCTCGCGCCCGGCTATACGCCCTACACCGTTACTCAGGCGGACGTGGAAGCGCTCTATGGCTGGCTGGAGGCGGTCTACGCCCGTCTTACCGCGCGCGGGGTGACGACGTGCAAGGTGACCGATATCATCGCCGCAACTGGCGGATAGGCGGCACGTTTACCCGCTTGTGTCCCTGTCAGTGGCAGAGTAGGGGCTGAGCCTCGCCCTGCGTTCCGGTGCCTTGTTTCCACGGGCCTGTAGCTCAGCGGTTAGAGCTGGCCGCTCATAACGGCTAGGTCGCGGGTTCGAATCCTGCCGGGCCCACCGGAGGCGAGCGCGGAGCGGGCGGGACGAAACAGAGTCGGGGAGTGGCGCAGTCCGGTAGCGCGCTTGCTTTGGGAGCAAGATGTCGCAGGTTCGAATCCTGTCTCCCCGAC
>DLGU01000116.1 GCA_002482865.1 Porphyrobacter sp. UBA7686 | reverse complement strand
CGGTGCCGGATCGATCGACGGATCGATCCCCGGCCGCTTCTGGATCAACCTGCGCACCACCGATCTGCACCGCAAGTACGATCTGGCCGACCTCACCTTCCACGAGGCGATCCCCGGCCACGTGTGGGAGGGCGAGTTCAGCAACCGCCTGCCGCTGATCCGCTCCATCCTCGCCTTCAACGCCTTTTCCGAAGGCTGGGCGCTCTACGCCGAGCAGCTGGCCGACGAACTGGGCGCCTACAAGGGCTTCGAAGTCGGACGGCTGGGCTTTCTGCAAAGCCTCGCCTTCCGCGCCTGCCGGCTGGTGGTCGATACCGGCTTGCACTCCAAAAGGTGGACCCGCGAACAGGGCCGCCAGTTCTTTGTCGAAAGGAACGGCTCCAAGGTCGAAGAGGTCGCCAGCGAGGTCGATCGCTATTGCAGCTGGCCGGGTCAGGCCTGCGGCTACAAGATCGGCCACAGCCAGATCCTGCGCCAGCGCGAGCGGGCCAAGGCCGAACTGGGTCGCAAATACGACATGCGCGAATTCAACACCGCGCTGGTGCTGGGCGGCAATGCGCCCCTGAGCGTGATGGCGAACACGGTCAGCCGCTACATCGCGGGGGCCAAGGGGTAAGCCGCTCCACCCTTTGCAATTCCCGCCCCTGACCCCATGTTGCAACCTTCGACGCGCAGGAGGGCCGCATGGAAACATTGGGACAAGACCTTGAAACCATGCGCCGGGTGCCGCTTGCGCCCGAGCATGTCGCGGCGATCTGCGCCATCGGCGGGGAACGGCATTACAAGGCGGGCGAGATCGTCATGGACATTGGCGAGGCGATGGACCGCTTCGTCTATGTCGTCGAAGGCGAGATCGAGGTGGTCGATCCCAACACCGGCGAGCGGCTGCTGCCGTCCAGCCTCGGGCCGACGCAGTTTCTGGGCGAGATCGGGTTCCTCAACGGCGGCACCAACATCATGCGGATGCGCGCGGCGGTAGACACAACGGTGATCGAGGCCCCGCGCGAGCCGATGCTGGCGCTGATGGGGCGGGTGCCGGAACTCAGTGACCACCTCATCACTGTCTTCGCGGCGCGGCGGCGCAAGCAGTTCGAACTGCGCAACGACACGATCAAGGTGATCGGCGCGGATCGCGACGCCAGCGTGCAGGCGGTCGAACGCTTCCTGTCGCGCAACCGCATCCCGTTCCAGAGCTATGACATGGACGCAGCCGACCGCGAAACGGCGAGCCTGTGCGACCTCACCGGCCATCAACCCGGCGTGATCCTTGCCGCCAAGACCCGGATGATCGACCCCACCCCGCGCAAGGTGGCGCAATATCTCGGGCTGGATTTGAATATCTGCTCGCAGCGCACCTACGATCTGCTGATCGTCGGCGGCGGGCCTGCGGGTGTGGCCGCGGCGGTCTATGCTGGCAGCGAAGGCATAGGCGCGCTGGTGATCGAGGATACCGCCGTGGGCGGGCAGGCCGGCACGTCGAGCCGGATAGAGAATTACATGGGCTTTCCCACCGGCATCAGCGGCACCGATCTGACCTGGCGCGGGCAGGTGCAGGCGATGAAGTTCGGCACCCGCTTCGTGATGCCGCGCCGGGTCGAGCAGCTTTCGCGGCGTGTGGACGGAGCGTTCTGCGCCACGCTCGACGATGGCGATGAACTCTGCGCCCGCGCGGTGCTGGTGGCGACCGGCGTGCAATATCGCCGCCTGCCGCTCGACAATCTGGAGGAGCTGGAAGGCGCGGGCATCTTCTATTCCGCGACCGAGATGGAAGCGCGCTTCTGCGGCAAGACCGAAGCGGTGGTGATCGGCGGCGGCAATTCGGCAGGCCAAGCCGCGATGTTCCTCAGCCGCGCGGCGAGCCATGTGCATCTGGTGGTGCGATCGGGCAGTCTGGCGGCGTCGATGTCGAGCTATCTCTCGCAGCGGCTGGAGGCAGATCCGAGGATCACGATCCACTATCACAGCGCCGTGACCGCGCTGCATGGCGATAGCTGGCTTGAAGCGATCACGCTCAAGACCAAGGACACCGAGCAGCGGATCGCAACCCGCGCGCTGTTCATCATGATCGGCGCTGCCCCCAATACCGACTGGCTGTCCGGCATGGCCGAAACCGACGACAAGGGCTTCGTGCTGACCGGCGCTGCGGCGGGCCAAGCGGACGACTACGCCACCACCGCACCCGGCATCTTCGCGGTCGGCGACGTGCGCGCAAACTCCGTCAAGCGCGTGGCGAGCGCGGTGGGCGAAGGGTCGGTGGTGGTCAGCCGCATCTGGCAGTATCTGGAAGATACGCGGGCGGCTGGCGGCTGACGCCGCACGCAACCATTCGTCGCAAGCCTCTGGCCAGATGCGGAAATCCCGGTAATCTCAGGCCACTTGCAGTGCATTCGCTGGCGCTGCGAACACGGGGGCTTTGCTATGATTACCGCGCTTTTCCGCATTCTTGCCGCCACGCTTGCCTTGATGGCGAGCCTGCCCGCGCGGGCGGAATGGTATGAGGCCTCGAGCGACCACTTCGTCATCTATGCCGATGACAAAGAAGCCGATATCCGCAAATTCGCCGAAAACCTTGAACGCTATCACAGTGCAATGGCCTTTGTGCTCAAGGCCAAGATCGAAAAGCCAAGCCCGTCAAACCGCGTGACGATCTATGTGGTAGGCGGAGAGCGCGATATGCGCGCGCTGACGGGGGGCAGCCGAACCATCGGCGGGTTCTACATTCCGCGCGCGGGCGGCAGCCGCGCCTTCGTGCAGGATATCCGCAACACGAAGGGCTATCCACATTTCTCCACCATCGTGCTGCTGCACGAATATGCGCACCACTTCCTGATCTCGTCATCCAACTTTGCCCAGCCGCGCTGGTTAAGCGAGGGATCGGCGGAATTCTTCGCGGCGGCGGGCTTCAATTCGGACGGCAGCCTGCTGATTGGCCGCCCGGCGCAGCATCGCGGAGGCGAATTAGTGTTTGCCGATCCTGTTCACGTCCGCGAATTGCTCGATCCGGCGCTGTACGAAAAGCAGCGCGGCAAAGGATATGACGCCTTCTATGGCAAAAGCTGGCTGCTGTATCACTACCTCACCTTCTCGGAGGAACGGCGCGGGCAGTTGGGCAAGTATCTTGTCAGCCTTTTCAATGGCATGCCGCAGCTTGAAGCGGGCGAGGAAGCATTCGGCGATCTTGACGTGCTGGAACGCGAACTTGCTACCTATCTGCGCTCGCGCCGGATGCTGACCTTTGTGCTGCCGCCAGACAAGCTCAGCATTGGCAGCCCGATCACATTGCGTAAGCTGCCCTTGGGAGAGGCCGCCATCGTGCCAGTCATGATCCGCTCGCAACGCGGGGTGAACGATGAAGAGGCGGCTGAACTGCTGATCGACGCGCGCGCAATCGCAGCAAAGTATCCCGAAGATGCAGGTGTACTCGCCGCGCTGGCAGAGGCGGAGTATGATGCGGGCAATGATGCCGAAGCCATCGCTGCCGCCGATGCGGCGATCGCACGCGATCCTTCGCGCACTAACGCCTATGTGCAAAAGGGCTATGCTCTGTTCCGGCAGGCTCAGGAAGCCGATGATAAGCAGGCGGCCTATGAGGCGGCAATGAAGCCGTTCAAGGCCCTTAACGCGATCGAGAATGATCACCCGCTGCCGCTGATCTATCACTACCGCAGCTTTGCCGAACGCGGGGTCGAGCCGAGCGAGAACGCGCGCGCGGCGCTGGAATTTGCAGCCTCGAAGCTCGCGCCCTTCGATCAGAGCTTGAAGCTCAATGCCGGGATGATGCTGATTGACGAAGGCAAGCATTCGATTGCGCGCGATTTCCTCGCGCCAGTGGCTGCCAATCCGCATGGCGGTGGCGCAGCGGCGCGGGCCAAGCTGCTGATGGCACTGATCGCGGACAAAGCCGATGGCGAGACAGTGAACTTACGTGACCTGCCCGAGCCAGTGGAAACCCCCGACGTCACTGCCGCCGGGGGCTGATCCGCAAGTTATGTGCGAAAGGGCGACGTCTTAGCTCTTGCCGCCCAGCAGGCCCTTGGCCATGTTCATGATGTCGTCGACGGGGTTGCCGTCGCCGTCACGGTCGAGGATCGAGGCGAAGTTGCTCAGCGAGCCTTCACCGCCGACAGCGGCGACGATCTGGTTGAGGATGTCGGGGCTGAGGCCGGTCTTCTCCGCCGCCAGCGTCACCGTATCGCCATCAAGCTGATGGGTCTTGCCCAGCGCCGCAATCGCCTGTTCGGCCATTGCCGGATCGATCCCGATCTTGGCCGCGAGGTTCACCACATCGTCCGGCGCG
>DLGU01000033.1:3972-4173 GCA_002482865.1 Porphyrobacter sp. UBA7686 | reverse complement strand
GGCCGACCATCCCCAAGGCGCGCGAACGGCTCCGCGCAATCCGGGCTGAGGCGGAGCGCCGCCCATGAACCGTGCGAGCCTGATCTTCGCGGTGTTGCTCGCGGTGCTGGTGCCCCTGTCGCTGCTGGCCGGGCGGGTGTGGATTGCGCCTGCTGATTTCGGCCCCGGCAACACGCTGCTGATCCTTGCCGAACTGCGCCT
>DLGU01000033.1:0-3948 GCA_002482865.1 Porphyrobacter sp. UBA7686 | reverse complement strand
GCGGTGCTGGCGATCACCATCGGCGCGGGCCTCGGCGCGGCGGGAGCGGCGATGCAAGGCTATCTGCGCAACCCACTCGCCGATCCGGGACTGTTCGGCATTGCCCCGATGGCCGCGCTCGGCGCAGTGGCGAGCTTCTGGCTGGGGTCTGCGATCCCGCCTTCGCTTGCCGCATGGAGCCTGCCGCTGATGGCGCTCGCCGGCGCGGGGCTCGGTATGGCGCTGCTGGCGCTGATCGCGGGGCGCACAACCTCCGACGCGGCGGGCGGCGCGGGCGGCGGGATTGCGCTGTTCACGCTGGCGGGCCTGATGCTGGCGAGCCTTGCAGGCGCATTGACCGCGCTGGCGATCACACTCGCGCCCAATCCCTTTGCCCTCAGCGAGATCGTCATGTGGCTCAATGGCGCGCTCACCGACCGGTCGTGGCGGGAAGTCGCGATTGCCGCGCCGCTCACCGCTGCCGGGATCGCCGTGCTGGCGCTCGCCGCGCGCAGCCTCGACGCGCTGACGCTGGGTGAGGAGGCGGCGCGTTCGATGGGGATCGAGCCGCGCCGACTGCTGGGGCTGCTGGTGGTGGGGATCGGTCTGACCGTGGGCGCGGGCGTGGCGGTGGCCGGGATCATCGGCTTTGTCGGCCTCGTGGTGCCGCATCTGGTGCGCCCCTTCACCAATCGCCTGCCATCAAGCCTGATCCTCCCGAGCGCGCTGGCGGGGGCCTGTCTGGTGCTGGCCGCTGACAGCGTGGTGCGGGTGCTGCCGCTGGTGACGGAGCTGCGGCTCGGCATCGCACTGTCGCTGATCGGCGCGCCGTTCTTCGGCTGGTTGCTGCTGCGTATGCGGCAAGGGCGGCTCTAGATGCTGGCGGCGGACAACCTTGTTCTGATGCGCGGCGGGCGCGAGGTCGTGAGCGGCCTGTCCGCCGCGCTCCAGCCTGGCACCATCACCGCGATCGTCGGCCCCAATGGCGCAGGTAAATCATCGCTGCTGCTGGGGCTTGCCGGATTGCTTGCGCCAGCCTCGGGCGGCGTCACGCTGGACGGCGAAAGTCTCGCCCGCTTGCACCCCCGCGTCCGGGCGCAGGGCATCGGCTATCTGCCGCAAGCGCCCGATGTCGCGTGGGACGTCGCGGCCGAGGCGCTGGTGGCGCTGGGCCGCCTGCCGTGGCGCGACCGGGGGACAGCTGCGATTGAGGCGGCGCTGGTCGCGCTCGACCTCGAACCTCTGCGTCATCGCCCTGTCAGCCAACTATCGGGCGGAGAGCGCGCACGGGTGCTGCTCGCGCGTGTGCTGGCAGGTGAGCCGCGTTGGATCCTCGCCGACGAGCCGCTCGCCGCGCTCGATCTGGCGCACCAGCTCGGCTTGGTCGCCCACCTCAAGGCCTGCGCGCGGCCTGAGAATGGGGCTGCGCAGGGCGTAGTCGTGGTGCTCCACGATCTCGGGCTGGCGATGAACCATGCCGACCGCGTGCTGGTGATAAAGGACGGCCACGTGATCGCAGACGGCCCGCCGAACATCGCATTGGCGCCGCAGGTGATTGCGCAAGGATGGGGAGTGCGGGCGCGGTGGCTCGGCGATGCGGGAGCGCAGGCCCTGATCGCGGTAGAGGAACCGGAACAGACTGAGAGGAACTGGGGGTAGCCCTTCCAGCCATGTTCCGGCCCTCGGCGACGCCTTTGCGAAGCGCCAGGTTGCGACCCTGAAGGGACCCGGCTTATGAAGCGCAAAGTGAGCTTCATCTGATTGATCCGCGGTGTTTTGGCGACTTCAGTTTTTCTATAGTCCTACTTAAGATATTGAAAAGTAGAGGCGCAGATATGGGCTGGCTTTCACGCCGCGCATTGCGCTCAGATACCGCGTATAATGGCGAGCATCGGGATCGCGCAAACCGCAAGGCCGGATGCCATTTCGCGCCGCCATGATAGAATCCGGTTGGGTCATTCGGGTCCTGCCTTAGGGCGCATCGCTTCAGGAACCGGGAAACCGCATGGCTCTTCGCCCGTTGCACCCGCAATAGCCCGTCCCCATCTGTGGTGCCTTGCGGATAACCCCGCCGCGCCGCCCTTGACCCACGCGAACATTTCCGGAACAGATTGCACCCATGAGCCTTACGACCATTTCCGTGCGCGGCGCGCGCGAGCATAACCTCAAGGGTATCGACATTGATCTGCCGCGCGATGCGCTGATCGTGGTCACGGGCCTGTCCGGCAGCGGCAAGTCGAGCCTCGCCTTTGATACGATCTATGCCGAGGGGCAGCGGCGCTATGTGGAGTCGCTCTCCGCCTATGCGCGCCAGTTCCTCGAAATGATGCAGAAGCCCGATGTCGAGCATATCGACGGGCTGAGCCCCGCCATCTCGATCGAACAGAAGACGACGAGCCGCAACCCGCGCTCGACCGTGGCGACGGTGACCGAGATCTACGACTACATGCGTTTGCTGTGGGCGCGGGTCGGCACGCCCTATTCGCCTACAACTGGCCTGCCGATTTCGGCGCAGACTGTCAGCCAGATGGTCGACCGGGTGATGGCGCTGCCCGAAGGCACACGCCTGTTCCTGCTCGCCCCCGTGGTGCGCGGGCGCAAGGGTGAATACCGCAAGGAGCTGGCCGAATGGCAGCGCAGCGGCTTTACCCGCGTGCGGATCGACGGGGAAATTTATCCCATTGAAGAGGCTCCTGCGCTCGACAAGAAGTTCAAGCATGACATCGAAGTGGTGGTTGACCGGATCGCGGTGAAGGAGGGGATTGAGACCCGCCTCGCCGAAAGCTTCGAACAGGCGCTGAAACTGGCCGAGGGGTTGGCGTTTGTCGATCTGGCCGATGGGACGGTGCCGGGGCGCGAGGATGAGGCGCAAGGAGCGGGCGCAATGAAGGGCGCAGGCCTGCCGCCCAACCGCATCGTCTTTTCCGAGAAGTTCGCCTGCCCCGTCTCAGGCTTCACCATCGAGGAGATCGAACCGCGCCTGTTCTCCTTCAACGCGCCCCAGGGTGCCTGCCCGGCCTGCGACGGGATCGGCGAGAAGATGCTGTTCGATCCGCAGCTGGTCGTCCCCAACGAGGCACTTACGCTGAAGCAGGGCGCGGTGGTGCCGTGGGCCAAGTCCAATCCGCCGTCGCCGTACTATATGCAGGTGCTCGCCAGCCTTGCGAAGGCTTATGGCTTCGACCTGACGACGCCGTGGAAAGACCTCGCCCCCGAACAGAAGCTTATCATCCTCCACGGCACGGGCGGGATGCCGGTGCCGCTGACCTTCAAGGACGGCCGCCGCGAATACACTGTCAACAAGGCCTTCGAAGGCGTCATCGGCAACCTCAACCGCCGGATGATGCAGACTGAAAGCGCGTGGATGCAGGAGGAGCTGTCGAAGTACCAGACCGCGCAGCCGTGCGAGACCTGCGGCGGCAAGCGGCTCAACGAAAAGGCGCTCAGCGTCCGCATCGCTCAGACCGACATCGCCGCCCCCGTCGCCATGAGCGTGGCGGATGCGAAGGCGTGGTTCCTTGGGCTCGACGCCCAGCTGACCTCGCAGCAGAGCCAGATTGCCAAGGCCATCCTGAAGGAGATCAATGAGCGGCTGGGCTTCCTCGACAACGTCGGGCTCGACTACCTCAACCTCGACCGCACCTCCGGCACCCTCTCGGGCGGGGAGAGCCAGCGCATCCGCCTCGCCTCGCAGATCGGCTCCGGCCTCTCCGGCGTGCTCTACGTCCTCGACGAGCCCAGCATCGGCCTCCACCAGCGCGACAATGATCGCCTGCTGGAGACCCTCAAGCGCCTGCGCGATCTCGGCAACACCGTCATCGTCGTCGAGCATGACGAGGACGCCATCCGCACCGCCGACTACATCGTCGACCTCGGCCCCGGCGCGGGCGTGCACGGAGGGGAGATCGTCGCGCAGGGCACCCTCAAGCAGATCCTCAAGGCCAAGGGCAGCCTCACCGCCGACTACCT
>DLGU01000210.1 GCA_002482865.1 Porphyrobacter sp. UBA7686 | reverse complement strand
GTCAGCAAAAGTCGTCATATGAAATAAGCTCGCAAATAGTCTGCGACGCGCGCTGGGCTGCCTCTGACGGGTATCGCCAATGGGCACGCCACGCGCGGCGCGGGGGTTGAAACCGCCCGCGTGAAAAGGGAAGTCTTGGAGGTAGAACCGAAGTGCGGCCGGGGCGGATGTTTTCAGATTTCCGCCGCTTCACGCATGGCTAGCGCGCTTCGATGGGCGCCAGATGGGCGCAGGCTCGATAAAAGTCAATCGAATACGCGATGCCCCGAGGCCACTAATCATCGTCACCCCGTGCTTGACACGGGGCTTGGCTGCCTTTGGCAAGTGCAGTCGGGGCCGCAAAAAGCCTAACCCCGTGTCAAGCACGGGGCGACGGATGGTGTGGGGATCACCCCAACCCCGCCGCCGCCATCAGCACCTTGGTGCTCGGGTCGAACTCGCCCTCGCCGCTTTCGATCTGCTTGGCGATCGCCTTGCCAAGCTCGACCCCGAACTGGTCGAAGGGGTTGATCCCCATCAGCACGGCATTCGCGAAGGTGCGGTGTTCGTGGAAGGCGATCAGCGCGCCCAATGCAGCCGCATCGCAATCGTCAATCAGGAAGGTCGTCGAAGGCCGGTCGCCCGGATAGGCCCGCGCCGGATCGTCGGCCGGCTTGCCCGCCATCAGCGCGGCCCCCTGCGCGAGGCAGTTCATCAGCAGGATGCGGTGATGCGCCGGATCAAGCTGGTCGCCGGGCCCGATACTGACGAGGAAATCGACCGGGATCAGATGCGTGCCCTGATGCAGCAGCTGGAACACCGCGTGCTGCGCGTCGGTCCCCACACCGCCCCAGGTGATCGCCGCTGTCGGCCCGTCGACCGGGCTGCCGTCCGTCTTCACGCTCTTGCCATTCGATTCCATCTCGAGCTGCTGGAGATAGTCGGGCAGCAGCGCGAGCCGCTCGTCATAGGCGAAGACCGCGCGAGTCTGGCAACCGCGCAGCCGGGTGTAATACTGGTCCGCAAACGCAGCGAGCAGCGGGGCGTTGGCCCGGCCTTCCTCAGCGCGGAAGTGATCATCCACCGCCTTGGCGCCCGCCAGCATCGCGCGGAATTCGTCCATGCCGATGGCGAGCGCGACCGGGAAGCCGATCGAGGAGAACAGCGAATAGCGCCCGCCCACGCTTTCGATGAAGGGCAGCACGCGGGTTTCGTCCACGCCCCACTCGACGGCCTTTTCCGGCGACGCGGTGAGTGCGATCACCCGGCCGCCCGGATCGTCCACGCCGTTTTCGGCCAGCCACTTCAGCGCGCTTTCCGCATTGGTCATGGTCTCAATGGTGGTGAAGGTCTTGGAGGCGACCGCGATCAGCGTCGTCTCCGGATCGCAGGCTCGGAACGCCTGCTCCAGCGCCAGTCCGTCGATGTTCGAGACCACGTGCACATCGACCAGCGCCAGATCGCGGGTCAGAGCGTCAATCGCGAGCGCGGGGCCCAGCGCCGATCCGCCGATGCCGATGGCGATGCAATGCTTGATCTCTCCCAGAGCGCCTTCGTGGATCGCTTCGACCAGCAGGCTCATGCGAGTAAGCAGCGCCTCGGCTTCATCAACCTGCGCGGGCGTGCCGCTGCCGCGCAGCGCACCGTGGGTCGCGGCCCGGCCCTCGGTGACGTTGATGATCCCGCCGCCGAACAGCGCCTCGCGCGCCGCATCAAAACCGGCTGCTTCGGCCAGCGCTTCGAAGGCGGAGAGCGCGTCATCGCTCAGCTGGGTTTTGGAAAAGTCGATCCGCATCCCGGCCTCGGCGGCGCTGCCGGGCTCTACTGGCCAGGCGATCCGCCGGGTCAGGCTGGCGGGACGATCAGGATCCGCGGCGAACAGGTCGGCAAGCTTGGGCTGCGGCAGAGCCTTCAGCTGCGACCAAGCTGCCCCAATTGCCGCGTCACCCTGTGCCCCACCCGATGTGCTCATCGCCGTTTTCCTTTACGCAAGTGTGCGGCTGCGAGTAAGGGCAGAGACGATGGATGTTAAGACCCAATCGCTTGAGGCCCAAACGCTCGACGCAGGCCAGACCGCCGCAAATGGCGCCCGTGCCCGCGAAAGCTGGGCCGGTTTCGCTTGGTTCTTGATCAAGCTGCTGCTGGCGGTGCTGGCGTTTCGTACGCTGGTGTTTTCGCCCTTCTCCATCCCATCGGAGAGTATGTTGCCGCGGCTGATGAACGGCGATTACCTGCTGGCGGCCAAGTGGCCCTATGGCATCTCGCGCCATTCGCTGCCCTTCGATCTGCCGCTCCCCAGCGGGCGCTTGCTGCCCGCCACGCCCGAGCGCGGCGATATCGCGATTTTCAAGCACCCGGTCGACGGGCGCGAATATATCAAGCGTGTGATCGGCCTGCCGGGCGACCGGGTGGCGGTGATCGGCGGGGAGGTTGTGCTGAACGGGACGCGCCTGCCGCGGCAACGGATCGCCGACGTGCCGGTGGCGCAATCGTCCAATACCGGCTGCGCCTGGGGCGGCGATCTGGCCGATGGGGCGGACGGCGTCGAAGTGTGCCGCTACCCCGCGTTCCGCGAGACGCTGCCGGGCGACCCGTCTTACACCACGCTCGATTTCGGCCTCACCCCCTATGATGGCTTTGCCGAGGTGACCGTTCCCGCGGGCCGCCTGTTCGTGATGGGCGACAACCGCGACAGTTCGCGCGACAGCCGCTTTCCTGCGGTGGCGGGCGACGGGGTCGGCTTCGTCCCGCAAGACCTGCTGGTCGGACGCGCCGCGATTATCGTCTGGTCCACCGATGGCAGCGCCGATTGGGGCAAGCCGTGGACATGGTTTTCCGCCGCGCGCTGGGACCGGATCGGAGAGACGCTGTGACCGGCCTCGCCCCCGCTACCCGCGAATGGCTTGAGGCCAAGGGCTTTGTCATCGCCAACGAGGCCCCGTGGATCGAGGCGCTGACCCATGGCAGCTTCAACGGCTCGGGCGCGGAAGTGGCCGATTACCAGCGGCTTGAGTTTCTGGGGGACCGGGTCCTGGGGCTCTCGGTGGCGAGCTGGCTGTTCCGCGCTGGAGACGCTCCCGAAGGTCGGCTTTCGCAGCGTCTGAATGCGCTCGTCAGCGGGGCGACCTGCGCGCGTATCGCCCGTGCAATCGACTTGCCTGTCCACATTCGGCTCGGCAAGCAAGCGCGGGACGATGGCGGGGCGGACAGCGACAAGATCCTCGGCGATGTGATGGAAGCCCTGATCGGCGCCTGCTTCATCGAGAGCGGCTTCGATGCCGCGCAGGCCATGATCTACCGCCTGTGGTCGCATGAACTGGAAGGTGACGAGGGCAAGTCCAAACACCCCAAAAGCGCGTTGCAGGAATGGGCCGCAGGCAACCGCCGCGCCCCCCCGCTCTACGAAGTCATCGACCGCAGCGGCCCCGACCATGCCGCCCGCTTCACCGTTCAGGTTAGCGTGCGCAATGTCGGCTCAGCCGAGGCAACCGCCACCAGCAAGGGCGAGGCCGAACGGCTCGCCGCGAAGGCGTTTCTGGAGGCGTTCGGGTGAGATAGCGCAGCTATGTTCCCTATATGTTTCACGTGAAACATTGCTGGCCGCTCCGCCCTACCCCCAGACTGACGCCGGACAACCGCTGCATAACCCGCGTCAACGCCTGCATAGCCGCGCCAATCGCTGCCCACCCCTTCGAAACAGCCCTTCGACAATGTCAGGGCGAACGGATACAATCGAACCATGACTCAGACACCACCCTCGCCCCCCCCTACCCGCTGCGGAGTCGTTGCCGTGATTGGCGCGCCGAATGCCGGCAAATCAACACTGGTGAACCAATTGGTCGGCCAGAAGGTCGCGATCACCAGCGCCAAGGCGCAGACCACCCGCGCGCGGATGCTCGGCATCGCCTTGCATGAGCTGGACGGCGCGGGTGTGCAGATGATCCTGGTGGACACCCCCGGCATCTTCGCGCCGCGCCGCCGGCTCGACCGCGCAATGGTCAGTGCCGCTTGGGAAGGCGCGGAAAGCGCCGATGCCGTGCTGCTGCTGGTCGATCCGATCAAGCAGCGCCGCCATGAGCTGGAGCCCTTGCTGGAAGCGCTAGCGGGCCGCCCTGAACGCAAGATCCTCGTCATCAACAAGGTCGACCGGTCCAAGAAGGAGCCGATGCTGGCGCTCGCGCAGGATCTGGCGGGCAAGGTCGATTTTGCCGAGATTTACTTCGTCTCGGCTTTGACCGGGGACGGCGTGCCGGAACTGAAGGATGCGCTGGCCAGCATGATGCCCGAGGGCGAGTGGATGTATCCGGAAGATCAGGTATCAGACGCCTCAGAACGCCTGCTCGCCGCCGAAATCACCCGCGAACAGCTCTACCAGCAGCTTCACGAGGAACTGCCCTATGACAGCGCGGTGCGGCCCGAGAAATACGAGGTGCGCAAAGACGGCAGCATCGAAATCCACCAACAGATCGTGGTGGCGCGGGAAACCCAGCGCGCGATTGTGCTCGGCAAAGGTGGCTCACGCATCAAGCAGATCGGCGCGGCCGCGCGCAAGGAATTGAGCGAAGTGCTGGGCGTGCCGGTGCACCTCTATCTCCATGTGAAGCAGCTGGAGAACTGGGCCGAGGACAAGGAGATTTTCGAGGAGATGGGGCTCGATTGGGTGCGGTGATGCGGGTTGCGATTTAGCCGTGCTTGGCGAGAAATTCGGCGATCTGCGGATTGGTGAATTCGGCTACCGGGTTGCTTGATCGGCCGAAGTGGTCGAATTCTCCTGCGTCGAAGGCTTCGTAAACTTCGGACCATTTCTCTGGGTAAGGCCCCCCGCTTTTCGGCCACATCTCAACCGTAAGCTGGATGAGGTCGCCCTCCAGCTTATTGGCAAACCAATCGGCAGTCACGTAATCAAGCTCGCCCTCATGATATTTGCGGGCGAGGATGACCGCCAACTTGTCGTAAACCGCGCTGGCAAAGGCCGGACTTCGCCGCAGCGGCTTCTCTCTGCCGACTTGCACACCCCCGTGCTTCAGCAGATCGCCCGTGACTTCCTTGAAGAACCGAGTGGCGACTTCGATAACTTCGTTTTCTGTCCATGTTGCGTCCATGCAGGCAACTATATGCCAAGGAACAGAAACGCAAAAGACTGACCTACCGCGTCGCCCCGTGCGTGACACGGGGGCCTGCTTCTCCCCTCCCCTCGGGAAGGGAGTTTGTAGCGCGATTTGAGAGCGTAAAGCCAAGCCCCGGATCAAGTCCGAGGCGACGAAATAGGAGATGTATCCCAAACCCGTCGCCCCGTGCTTGACACGGGGCTTGGCTAATCTTCTGGTGCGCGGGGCGCGAACCACTGATCCCACAGATCATTCCAATCGGGATTATCCGCCTCAATCAGCGCGAATTTCCATTCGCGGCGCCATTTCTTGACCAGCTTTTCGCGGGCGATAGCGCCCTCGATTGTGTCGTGGTGCTCGACATAGACCAGCCGCGTCTTCGCGAAATCTGCAACGTGGCGGGACCCCGAACCCTCGCGGTGCTGGTAAACGCGCCCGATCGCATCAGCGGTGACACCGACATACATCCCCGCTGCGATAGCGGTTCGCCATGATGTAGACCCAGCCGCCCTTCGCCATACGACTGATATTGCAGATTATTGGAGCGAATAAAAGCCAAGCCCCGTGTCAAGCACGGGGCGACGGGTGGCAAAATCACCCCCGCCCCAGCTTCTCCAGCTTCGCCTTCAGCGCGGCTTCGTCGAACGGCTTGACGATGTAGTCATCCGCCCCCGCCGCGATGCCATCGTGGATGTCCTTGGCCTCGCCGTTCGAGGTGCAGAACACCACCACCGGTTCCTTGGGCGTGGGGATGCTGCGCAGTTTGGTGACGAAGGTGATGCCATCCATTTCGGGCATGTTCCAATCGGTCAGCACCAGATCGGGCATCGACTTCTTGCAGCGCGCCAAAGCCTCCTCGCCGTTTTCGGCTTCGACCGGGACATAGCCGAGGCTCAATGCGATCTTGCTGGAGACCTTGCGGATCACCCGGCTGTCATCGACGATCAGGCAGGTCTTCGCCGTCGCGGCGGGCGCAGGTTGGCCGGCATAGCGGTCGCGCATCGCCTTGGCGGCAGCGACAATCGCGGCGGTATCGTCGGGTTCGGACGCGCCGGACTGACCTGTCGGCGCCGGACGCGGCGGCGCGGCTGCCTCAGCCGCGACGCGGGCTTCGTCCTCTTCGGCAGCGGCGGCCAGCACTTTTTCGTTCTGTGCGAGCTTTTCCGCCAGCGTCTTGCCATCGGTCACGGTGCGGCGATTGGGGCCAGAATTGCGCTTGATCAGGTTCTGCATGGTTACCGTCCCCCGCCCATCGTCGCAAAGCCCGACTCATACGCCTTGGCGGCGTAATCGTCGGAATAGGGATCAGCGGAATCGAGCGTGCCGACCTCTTCGCCCGGCGTCATGCGGATGTGGAGATAAGGCATCCAGACATCGCCGAATTCGGCCTTCTGGTACCACACGTCAAGCACATCATAACTCGCCCACATGCCATCCGGTTCGCGCAGGCGGATGCCTTCGCCGATCCGCGGCACCGCGGCAAAGCGGATGCGGCTCTGGGTCTGATGGGTCTCGTTCTGGATTTCGATTTCTATCACGGCGGGAGCCCTTTTTCCGGCCACCGTGGTAAGGTCCAAATGCTTTATTATTTGCAAACGTCCGAGCGCCGGGAGGGCCTTTGTCGTCCTCCGGCGCTCAGTTCGTCGTTTTGTCAGGCCTTCTTGGCCGCAGCCTTCTTCTTCGCGGGCGCCTTCTTGGCCGCGGGTTTCTTGGCAGCCGCCTTCTTGGGCGCGGCTTTCTTCTTGCCCTTCTTGGCCGACGGACCCTTGGCGATGCGCGCGTCGATCAGTGCGATGGCCTGTTCGAGCGTTACATCCTCGGGCTTGGCGTCGCGCGGGATGGTGGCGTTGGTGGTGCCATCGGTCACATAGGGGCCATAGCGCCCGGGCATGACCTTGATCTCGCCGCCGCTGGTCGGGTGCGCGCCGAGCGTGGCGATGGGCTCTGACGTCCCGCGTGTCGCCCCGCCGCGATTGGCCGCCTGCGCCAACAGATCGACCGCGCGGTTCATCCCCACCTCGAACACTTCGCGGGTGTTGGTGAGTTTGCCGTACTTGCCATCGTGCCGCAGATAGGGCCCGTAACGCCCGATATTGGCTTCGATTTCCAGGCCCGTGTCCGGGTGCGCGCCGATGATGCGCGGCAGATCGAGCAGCTTCACCGCCCAATCGAGATCGAAGTCGTCCAAGTCCTTGGGGATGCTGGCGCGCTTGGCTTCCTTGCCGTCACCCATCTGGACATAGGGGCCGAAGCGCCCGGTCTTGCGGTGGATGTCCTCCCCCGTTTCGGGGTGCTGGCCCATAATGCCATCATCCGCCCCGCCCTCACCCTCTCCGCCCGGCTGGGCGAAACGGCGGGTGTATTTGCACTCGGGATAATTGGCGCAGGCGACAAAGGCGCCGAACTTGCCGCCGCGCAGGGCCAAGCGGCCATTGGCGCGGCCCTCGCTGGCGCAGAGCGGACAGGCGCGCGGATCGCTGCCGTCTTCGCGCGGCGGGAACAGGAAGTCAGAGAGATATTCGTCCAGCGCCTCGGTCACTTCCGAGGGGAGCTTCTCCATCACCTCGTCGGCCTTGGGCTTGAAGTCCTTCCAGAACCGGGCGAGCAGCAGCTTGTAATCCTCACGTCCGTCGGAGACGATATCGAGTTCATCCTCCATCCCGGCGGTGAAATCATAGGCGACATAGGTGGGGAAGAAGCGTTCGAGGAACGCCGTCAGCAACCGGCCGGATTCCTCTGCGAAGAACCGGTTCTTCTCCATCCGCACATAGGCGCGGTCGCGCAGGGTCTGGATGGTCGAGGCGTAGGTGGACGGACGCCCGATGCCGAGTTCTTCCAACCGCTTTACCAGGCTGGCCTCGGAGAAGCGCGGCGGCGGCTGAGTGAAATGCTGGGTGGCATCCACGGCGCGCTTGGCCGGGCAATCGCCCGATTTCATCACCGGCAGCAGTCCGCTTTCATCATCATCGGCATCGTCGAAGCCTTCCTGATAGACGGCGAGGAAGCCCGGGAAGCGGATCACCTGACCCGTGGCGCGCAACTCATGCTGGCCGGTGGCATCGCGGAAGGTGACGGTGGTGCGTTCCAGCTGCGCGGTCGCCATCTGGCTCGCCATCGCGCGCTTGAAGATCAGGTCGTAGAGCTTGCCCTCGTCCCCGCTCGCGGCACGTTCTCGGGTGAAATCGGTCGGCCGGATCGCTTCGTGCGCCTCCTGCGCGTTCTTGGCCTTGGTGCTGTACATCCGCGGCTTTTCGGGGCGGTAATCCTCGCTGAAGCGCGCGGCAATCGCATCGCGGGCGGCCAAAATCGCGCTCATGTCCATCTGCACGCCGTCGGTCCGCATATAGGTGATTGCGCCCGCTTCGTAGAGCGATTGCGCCAGCCGCATGGTGTGCTGCGCCGAGTATCCCAGCTTGCGCGCGGCTTCCTGTTGCAAGGTCGAGGTGGTGAACGGCGGGGCGGGGTTGCGCTTGACCGGCTTGGTCTCGACGCCTTCGACTGTGAAGCGTCCAGCCTCGACGGCGACCTTGGCCTCCATCGCGATGCCCTGCTGGCCAAGGCTCAGCTTCTCCAGCTTGTCGCCGCGGAACTTGACGAGGCGCGCGTCGAACTCGGTGCCGTCGTGCATCATCCGCGCGACGACGCTCCAGTATTCGTCCGCGCGGAAGGCTTCAATCTCGCGCTCGCGCTCGACGATCAGACGCAGCGCGACGGACTGCACGCGGCCCGCGCTCTTGGCACCGGGCAGCTTGCGCCACAGGACGGGCGAGAGGGTGAAGCCGAACAGGTAATCGAGCGCCCGGCGCGCCAGATAGGCGTCGATCAGCGGCTGATCCAGCTCACGCGGGCGGGCCATCGCTTCGGTCACGGCCTGTTTGGTGATCGCGTTGAAGGTGACGCGCTGGACGTTGGCGGGGACGCTTTTGCGCTTCTTCAGAAGCTCCAGCACGTGCCAGCTGATCGCCTCGCCCTCACGGTCAGGGTCAGTCGCGAGCACGAGGCGGCTTGCGCCCTTGGCCGCGTCGGCGATTTCCTTGAAGCGGCTCTGCTTGTCGCGGTAGAGTTCCCACTCCATCGCAAAGTCAGCCTCGGGATCGACGCTGCCATCTTTGGGCGGCAGGTCGCGGACATGGCCATAGGAGGCGAGAACCTTGAAGTCCTTGCCGAGATATTTCTCGATGGTCTTTGCCTTGGCGGGGGATTCAACGATGACAAGCTGCATGATGGCTGCGGAAGTGTCCCTTACGTGTACGTACGCGCGAGGGTGAAGCGCGCCGAAGCGATGCGTCAAGCGTGAAACGGGCCTCCCGGTGGCGCAAGGCGACCGCAAACTCAAGCGATGATGCGTACCGGCGTGCATTTGCTGTGCGCTCGGACCGGCGTTCGCACGCCCCGTTCCGCCCCGCGCGGCGGAACAGCGAGGGCGTCTGGCGGCTAGACTGAGGCTAGGCCCGCACTCTTTCGGGCCATTCAGGAGACGCGACATGACCCGATCAGCAACCACCCCTCGGCTTTGCCTTGCCGCGCTCGGCGCGCTCGCCGCAGTGGCCGCACCGTTGGCCGGGCAGGAGGCGCCCGCCGACCAGCCGACCGAGACCCAGCTCAAGACCGCCGATGGCCGCGACGCGGGAACAGTGACCTTCAGGCAGGCCGAACATGGCGTGCTGGTCATGGCAAAGCTGAAGAACCTCACGCCCGGCCCGCACGGCTTCCACATCCACGAAACCGGGGCCTGCACGCCTGATTTCAAAGCCGCCGGCGGCCATTACAATCCCGCAGGTTCCGAACATGGTTTCGATGGTGCGGGCGGATATCACGTCGGTGACATGCCGAATATCCATGTTGGTGAAGACGGCACCGCGATGGGCGAATTCTTCGTGCCGCAGGTCTCAGTCAGCGGGCCGGAAAATGACCGCTATCCCTACACACTGGACGATGCCGACGGTTCCGCGATCATGGTCCATTCCGGCGGCGACGACTATGCCGACATGGCCTCTGCAGGTGACCGTGTCGCCTGCGGGGTGATCATGCCGCCGCGTGGCTGACCGCCGGGGTTAGACCCGGCGAACCAGACCGCTGCCTTCGCGCTCGATCTCGCCCGCGAGTTCGAGTTCGAGCAGCGCCATGTGCACCTCGGCTGAGCTAGCGGCGGACTGGCGGATCAGTTCGTCGACCGCGACCGGCGCGTTGGTCAGCAGGTTGGCGATGTCGCCGCTAAGGTCGGCCCGCGCCTCGCCCCAGTTGAGCTTGGCGAGTTCGGCGTAGTCGAAGTCCGCCGCCCCGTCGCTCACCCGGAAGCGCGAACGCGGGGCGCCGGTGAAGCTTTGCAGCAGCTCCACCACCTCGTCCGGGGTCTGCACCAGCACCGCGCCTTCGCGGATCAACTGGTTGCAGCCGCTCGCGCGGGCATCAAGCGGAGAGCCGGGGATCGCCATCACCTCACGCCCCGCTTCGCCCGCCAACCGCGCAGTTATCAGCGAGCCCGATTGCGGCGCAGCTTCGACCACCAGCGTGCCGCTTGCAAGGCCTGCGATGATGCGGTTACGCGAGGGGAAATGCCGCCCGCGCGGCTCGGTGCCGGGAGGTTGTTCAGCGATCAGCAGGCCGTCTGTGGCGATGCGTTCCTGCAATGCGGTGTGCTGCGGCGGATAGGCGATGTCGATGCCGCTGGCGATCACCCCAATGGTCTGCGGAAAAGCGCCCTCATGCGCCGCGCCGTCGATGCCGCGCGCAAGGCCGGATACGACGGTGAACCCCGCCTCGGCCAGAGCGGCGGCGAAATCGCGTGCCAGCTTGACCGCCGCCCCGCTGGCGTTGCGCGCGCCGACCAGCGCGACGCACGGCTCAGACGCCAGCGCCAACCTGCCCCGGCAGGTGACAATCGGGGGAGCGCTGTCCAGCTCGGCCAGCAGCGCGGGGTAATCGGGCTGATCGTGGAACAGGTAGCGCGCGCCGGCCTGGCGGACCCCCGTGACCTCGCGCTCGATATTCTCCGCGCTGGCCGGACGATACGGCCCCCGCCCCCGGCTCGCCAAATCAGGCAGCGCCTCCAGCGCCGCCGCCGCCGTTCCGAACCGCGCCAGCAGCTGGCGATAGCTCACCGGCCCGATATTGGGCGAGCGCAGCAGGCGAATCCGCGCGAAGGCTTCTTGTTGTGAGAGCACCGGCTGCGACCCTTGGCTCTCCATCAGATACGGCCCCGCATTACGGCTTACTCGAGCCGATCTTCGGCTCCTCCCCGCGCATCAGCCGCCCGATATTGGCGCGGTGCTGCAACAGCACGATGGCCGCTATCGAGACTAACGGCGGGATGGCGTCGGGATAGCCCAGCCCCCACGCCACCAGCGGCGATGCGACCACTGTCACCATCGACGACACCGAGGAAATCCGGCTGACATACAGTGTGATCGCCCAGATCGCGGCGCAGGCGAGCATCGCGGGCCATGCCAGCGCCAGCAGCGCGCCCGCTGCGCTCGCAAAGCCCTTGCCGCCCTTGAACGCGAGCCACGGCGTGAAGCAATGCCCTGCCACCGCCGCAATGGCTGCTACGCCTTCAGTGCCAGGCCAGAAGTGTCCGGCGACCAGCACTGGCACCGCCGCCTTGGCCGCATCCAGCAGCACCGTTGCCGCCGCCAGCCCCTTGTTGCCGGTCCGCAGCACATTGGTCGCACCAATCGAGCCGCTGCCGATCTTGCGCACATCCCCCAGACCTGCGGCGCGGGTGAGGATCAAGCCGAAGGGGATCGAGCCGAGCGCGAAGCCTAGCAAGGCGGCGAAAAACAGTTCCAAAACAACTCTCCGTTCGGGCTGAGCTTGTCGAAGCCCTGTCCTTCTTCTAGCGCTCCGTATGCCAAAAGAAAGACAACCCTTCGACAAGCGCAGGGTGAACGGTAATAAGACTTTCGTGAACTCAGCCTCCCCCATCTTGCTGTTCGATTCCGGCGTCGGCGGGCTGACCGTTTACGACGCCTTGCGCAAGGTGCTGCCCGAGGCTCCGGTGATCTACGCCGCCGACCTTGCGGGCCTGCCCTATGGCACCAAGACCGAAGCCCAGATCGCCGCGCGGGTCGCGGGATTGCTCGGGCGGATGGCGGAGCGGTATCAGCCGCGCCTCGCCTGTATTGCCTGCAATACCGCATCGACCATCGCGCTGGGTATGGTGCGCGATGTGCTCGAGATTCCGGTGGTCGGCACCGTGCCAGCGATCAAGCCTGCTGCTGCGCTCACCCGCACCGGCACCATCGGCCTCGTCGGCACCGAAGCGACGATCCGGCAAGCCTATGTCGATGATCTCGAAGCGAGGTTTGCCAGCGGCAAGCGCCTGCTGCGGGTGGCTGCCCCCGGCCTGGTCGCCGCTGCTGAGGCCAAATTGCGCGGGCAGCCGGTCGATCCCGCGCTGATCGCGGATGTTCACGAGCGGCTTGCCGCCATGACGGGCGGAGCGGACATCGACACGCTGGTACTCGCCTGCACCCACTTCCCGCTGCTGTCTGATGAGCTCGCCGCTGCCTTCGGGGATGATGTTGCCCAAGTGGACGGCGCAGAGGGTATCGCGCGGCGGATTGCCCACTTGCTCGAAGGGCAGAGCTTTGCGGCGCAAGGCCCCAACCGCTTCGTCGTCACCGGGCCGCTAACCGGGGCACAAGGGCTGGAAGACGCCCTCGCCACGCGCGGTTTCGGGCCAGCAGAAGCGTTCTAATTGGGGCTGCCAGCCTTGCGAAGCACTCGCAAAGATCGCTGTGGCAAAAACTGCACGCTCACCCTAGATAATCGCGCGAAACCAACCGCCATCTGGCACGTTATGGCGGGACAAAAGAAGCACGGCAGGAACGTAGCGCCCGCGTGAGCGGCCGCGAGAGCAGCGAGATGCGAGTGAACTACGATCAGATCTTCGATTCCGCCATCGACCGGTTGCATGAAGAAGGCCGGTACCGCGTTTTTATCGACATCATGCGCAACAAGGGCGCTTATCCCAACGCGCGCTGTTTCCACGGCCACAATGGCCCCAAGCCGATCACCGTGTGGTGTTCGAACGACTACCTGTGCATGGGGCAGCACGACAAGGTGATCGGCGCGATGGAAGCCGCCTTGCATGATGTCGGCGCCGGTTCGGGCGGCACCCGCAACATCGGCGGCAACACCCACTTCCACGTGCAGTTGGAAAATGAACTCGCCGACCTGCACGGCAAGGACACGGCGCTGCTGTTCACCAGCGGCTACGTTTCGAACGACGCAACGCTCTCGACGCTCGCCAAGCTGCTGCCGGGCTGCGTGATTTTCTCCGACGAGCTGAACCACGCCAGCATGATCGCGGGCATCCGCAATTCGGGCTGCGACAAGAAGGTGTTCCGTCACAATGACGTGGCGCACCTCGAAGAACTGCTCGCCAGCGTCGACATCGACACGCCCAAGCTGATCGCCTTCGAAAGCGTCTATTCGATGGACGGCGATGTCGCCCCGATCCACGCGATCTGTGACCTTGCCGAGAAGTACAACGCGCTCACCTATATCGACGAGGTTCACGCGGTCGGCATGTACGGCGCGCGCGGCGGCGGCATTTCGGAGCGGGACGGTGCGGCCCACCGGATCGACATCATCGAAGGCACGCTGGGCAAGGCGTTCGGCGTGATGGGCGGCTATATCGCGGCGAGCCACAAGGTGGTGGACTGCATCCGCTCCTACGCGCCGGGGTTCATCTTCACGACCTCACTGTCGCCGGTGCTGGTGGCGGGCGTGCTGGCTTCGGTGCGGCACCTCAAGGAAAGCAGCGTTGAGCGTAACGCGCAGCAGCGCGCCGCCGCCATGCTCAAGCTGAAGTTTGCCGAAGCGGGCCTGCCGGTGATGGATTCTGTCACCCACATCGTCCCGCTGATGGTGGGCGATCCCATCCGCGCGAAGAAGATCAGCGACGTCCTGCTCGCCGAATACGGCGTCTATGTGCAGCCGATCAATTTCCCCACCGTCCCGCGCGGCACCGAGCGCCTGCGCTTCACCCCCGGCCCGCACCACACCGATGAAATGATGGACGAGCTGACGGCGGCACTGGTGGAAATCTGGGACCGGCTGGAGCTGCGGCTGGCTGAGGCGGCGTAATCGCCCCGCCCTGCCGTAGCGTCCTTTGAGCGGCGCTCCGGCTAGGCTAACGCCTCCCGCAACACAGATTCGGGAGAGAGCATCATGGGCGGTACGCCTGACCAGACTTACGCCGAGGTCGTCCTCGGGCGGCGAAGCATTCGTGGCTATCTCGACAAGCCCGTGCCGCGTGCGTTGATCGAAGAGATCCTCACGATGGCGATGCGATCGCCCACGTCGATGAACACCCAGCCATGGCACTTCCACGTCATCACCGGCGAACCGCTGGGCCGCATCCGCAAGGGCAACACCGACAACATTCTCGCCGGAGTCCCCGACAGCCGCGAATTCCGCCGGGGCGAGGCGTTTGCGGGCGTCCACCGCGACCGGCAGGTTGAGGTCGCCAAGCAATTGTTCGGGGCGATGGGGATCGAACGGGACGACAAGGACGCGCGGCAGGACTGGGTGCTGCGCGG
>DLGU01000122.1 GCA_002482865.1 Porphyrobacter sp. UBA7686 | reverse complement strand
GCAGGTCCGCTCCTGGGGCATGCTCCCCACCGAAACCGAAAGCGCCTCCACCGCGCTGGCGCGGCTGACCGGGGAACTCGCTGCCAGCCGCGCCGCCGTCACAGCCGCAGAAGCTGCCCGTCCCGCGCTGGCCGACAAGGCCGAAGACCGCGAGCGCGCCAGCCGCGCGGCGGAACTCGCCTTGGCGAATGCGACCGCCGACCATGCGGGGGTAGAAGCGGAATGGCGAGTCGCCGAAGCGGCGGTCGATCAGGCGGCCGCACGCCTCGCTCGGATCGAGTCCGAAGCCGCCCGCATTGCTCGCGCCCGCACCGATCTTGCCGCCAGCAGCGATCCCGAAGCAGACGTGATCGCCGCACGCGAGGCAGCCGAAAACGCCGCCGACGAACTGGCACGCCTGCGCGCCAGATTGGCCGAGGATCAGGCCCGCAAGGGCGACTTGCAATCCGCGCGCGACGAAGCCGCCAGCGCCCTCGCCGCAGCCCGTGCCGAACTTGCCGGGATTGAACGCGAACACTCCGCCCTCGCCCGCGACCGCGACGCCCGCGCCAAGCGCGAGGCCGGACGACAGGGCATGGCCACCGCGCTTGACCGCGTCGGCGTTACGCCGGGCTATGAGCGTGCCCTCGCCGCCGTGCTGGGGCGCGATGGTAAATCACCATTGGGCGCGCCCGCTGCCGCTCAGGACGGGCGGTTCTGGACGGGCGCGGACAGGCCTACGCCGGTCGCCGATAGCCTGCTCGCGCGTCTGACCACCTGCCCCGACGAACTCGCTGCCCGCCTCGCGCTGGTGCATTGCGTTGAGACCGATGATGGCCGTGCGCTCGGCCCCGGCGAATGGCTGGTGACCCGTGCGGGGCACCTGCGACGCTGGGATGGCTTCGTCGCGCGCGGCGAAGGAGCGGCTGAGGCTGCACAGCTCGAAGCCGCCAACCGCTTTGCCGAGCTCGACGCCACGCTGCCGCCGCTGCGCGAGGCGGCAGCCCGCGCCGAGGCCGAAGACCGGGCGGTGCGCGAGGAACTCAGCCACTTGCAGACCGCGCTGGTCGCACAGGAGCGCAGCATCGCGGGTGCGATTGAGGCGGAACGCCACGCGCTCCGCAAGCTCGATCAGGCCGAAGCCGCCAAGGACCGCCTTGCTGCCCGCCTCGCCGAACTTGCCGCGAGCGCCACCGAGATCGAGACCCAGATTACCGCTGCCAAGGCCGATGTGACAGCCGCACGCGCGGCGCGCGAACGTCTTCCCGCCCGCGATGCCGAGCGCGCCGCGCTCGAAGCCGCGCAGGTCAGGAACGCCGCCGGTCGCGCCGCGGTGCAGGCCGCGCTCGCCGAACTGGCCGCGCAAGATCAGGCGCTGGCGGTGGCGCGCGAACGGCTCGCCGCGCAGGCCGCCGATCACGCCGGGTGGCAGGCGCGCTCCTCCGACGCCGAGCGCCGCATGGCCGAGACCACCCGCCGCCTTGCGGAAATCGCCGAGGACCACGCCGTCCACGCGGCCAAGCCCGCCGCGCTCACCGCCGAAATTGAAGCGGGCGAGGAAGCGCGCACCCGGATCACCGCCGATCTCGCGGCTGCCGAGGCCGTGATGCGCGAGGCTGAAGCCCGTCAGCGCGCCGCTGACATGGCGCTTGCCCAGCGGACCGAGACCCTCGCCCAAGCCCGCGAAAGCCGCGCCAGCCTTGCCGCGCGGGCCGAGAACGAGGAACTGCGCCGCGCCGAAATGGCGCGCATCTCGGGTGAGCGCTTCCAATGCCCGCCGCCCTTGCTGGGCGAACGTTTCGGCTTTGCAGAAGGCGATCTTGCCCCCGCTGCCGATGAATCCGCCGAATTGGAAAAGCTGACGGCCGCGCGCGAACGGATCGGGCCGGTCAATCTGGTCGCTGCCGACGAACTCGCCCGGATCGAAACCGAGCACGGCACCAGCGCCGAAGAACAGGCGGAACTGGTCGAAGCCATCGCCCGGCTGCGGGGCTCGATCGGTAGCCTCAACCGCGAAGGCCGCGAACGGCTGCGCGCCGCGTTCGAGGAGGTCGACGGCCATTTCCGCGTGCTGTTCACCCGCCTCTTCGAAGGCGGGGCCGCGCATCTGGCGTTGATCGACAGCGACGATCCGCTGGAGGCTGGCCTCGAAATCTACGCCCAGCCGCCGGGCAAGCGGTTGCAATCGCTGTCCCTGCTGTCAGGCGGCGAGCAGGCGCTGACCGCCACAGCGCTGATCTTCGCCCTGTTCCTCACCAACCCCGCGCCGATCTGCGTCCTCGACGAAGTCGACGCGCCGCTTGATGACGCCAATGTCGAACGCTTCTGCGACTTGCTCGATTCGATGGTGCGTGCTGCCACCACCCGCTACCTGATTGTCACCCACAACGCGGTGACGATGAGCCGGATGCACCGCCTGTTCGGGGTGACGATGGCGGAAAAGGGCGTCTCGCGTCTCGTCAGCGTCGATCTGGGAGAGGCCGCGCTGCTGGCGGCGGAGTAGGCCCCAGAGTAAGCCATGCCCGACATCGCCCCCGAAGCCCGCGCAGAGATCGAGCGGCGGCTCAACGCCATCGCCGAGGAAGAGGGCATCCGCATCCTCATGGCGGTCGAATCCGGCTCGCGTGCTTGGGGCTTCCCCTCGCCCGACAGCGATTACGATGCGCGCTTCATCTATGTCCGACCAGTGCGCGATTACCTGCGCCTGACCCCGGTGCGGGACGTGGTGGAGCGGCCGATTGTCGACCTCTTCGACGTCAACGGATGGGACATCGACAAGACGCTGGGCCTGCTGCTGAACCACAATGCGGTGGTGGCCGAGTGGATCAATTCGCCGATCCGCTACCAGCCGGACGACCCGGTGATCGCGCGGCTGGCGGAGCTCGCAGACCGCCACTTCAACCCGCGCGGCTATGCTCGGCACTATGCGAGCTTAGGGCAAAACAATGTCGCGCGCTGGGATGAGTCCGCCGGGACGCTTTCGGTGAAGCGCTATTTCTACGCGCTGCGCCCGGCGCTGTGCGTGCGGGCGCTGCGCATGAACCCTGCGGCGCGCCCGCCGATGGCGCTGCAGGGGCTGATGGCAGCAACCGACCTGCCCCCCGCCCTTGCTAACCTGATCGAGGAGCTGGTCGCGCTTAAGGCCGAGACCAAGGAGGCGGCACCCGCCACGCGGTCGCGGGAGTTGGAGACGCTGATCACCGGGGAACTTACACGCGCGGAAGATGTGCCGGAGCGGCTCGACCCGGCGCGGTTCGCGGCCAAGGCCGAGGCGCTGCTCTACGACCTGCTGGGGGTCTGAGACCAAGCCCCCTGCCCGTGCCCTAAGCCCCGAGTGCAGCCGCCAACCGAGCGCGGATCGACTTCAAAGCAGCGATGGTTTCGCCCATGTCGGGATTTTCGGTCACCATGAGCCTGACGCCGGGTCCGCCATCTGGATCGGCATCGGCGCGGCGATCGCCGCTTCGGCGGTCATCTGAGCGGCGGTCGAGATCGGATTTGCCCGCCGACCGCAGCACCGCTTCAGCGCCCTTGAGGGTGTAGCCTTCGCGGTTGACCAGCCGGTCGATCGTTTCGACCAGCGCGACATCAGTGGGGCGGTAATAGCGCCGTCCCCCGCTGCGCTTCAACGGCTTGAGCAGCGGGAATTGCGCTTCCCAATAGCGGAGCACGTGAGGTTTGATGCCCAGCGCGTCGCTGACTTCGCCGATGGTGCGCAGAGCGCTATCGTCCTTGCCGTCGTCGAAAGCGGTCATCAAACCTCACCTGTTCGCATAATTCCCTAGCTCGTTAGCCTTTGGAAATGCGTTCCTTGAGCAGCTGGCTCGCGCGGAAGGTCATCACCCGGCGCGGTGTGATCGGCACTTCGATCCCGGTCTTGGGATTGCGGCCGATCCGCTCATTCTTGTCACGCAGCACGAAGCTGCCAAAGCCTGAAATCTTGACGTTCTCGCCCCGCGAGAGCGCATCGCTCATTTTGTCGAGGATCGCTTCAACCATATCGAGCGATTCAGCTCGGCTGAATCCCATCTTGCGATTGATGGTCTCCGCCAGATCGGCGCGAGTCAAAGTGCCAACGGAACGCATCATGCGTATTCTCCTTCGCGGCGCGACCCGAAAGAAGACGTAAAGCTTACTAATTTCCTGCGGTTTTGCAATGCGATGCCCCGCGCAATGTAGAGTTTTCAGCAATAGTGTTAGTGAACGGGACAGTGTGTGCCCGCGCGCGTCACATTCGGATCAGGCTCGCACCCCAGGTAAAGCCGCCGCCCATCGCTTCGAGCATCACCAGATCGCCCGCCTTTATCCGCCCATCCTTGCGCGCGACATCCAGCGCGAGCGGCACGGATGCGGCGGAGGTGTTGGCGTGGCGGTCAACCGTGATAACCACCTTGTCGGGCGAAATGCCGAGCTTTTTCGCGGTCGCATCAAGGATCCGGGCATTGGCCTGATGCGGCACGACCCAGTCGATCGCGTCGACAGAAACGCCTGCGTCGTCAATGACTTCGCGTAGCACGGCGGCCAGGTTCACCACCGCGTGGCGGAACACTTCGGGACCTCTCATGCGGACATGGCCGACGGTTTGCGTGGTCGAAGGCCCGCCGTCGACATAGAGCAGGTCGTGCTGCGCACCATCAGCATGGAGCCGGCTGCACAAGATCCCCGGGGCGTCTTCACCCGCATTTTCGGCCGAGGGCGCATCGAGCACCACGGCCCCGGCTCCGTCACCGAACAGCACGCAGGTGGTGCGGTCTTCCCAATCGAGGATGCGGCTGAAGGTTTCCGCGCCGATCACCAGCGCGCGCTTCGCCATGCCGGTCTTGAGCAGCGAATCGGCAACGCTCAGCGCATAGAGAAAGCCCGAGCAGACCGCGGCGACATCGAAGGCGATCCCGCCATTGCAGCCGAGCGCGTCCTGCACCTTGGTGGCGGTGGCGGGGAAAGTGTTGTCGGGCGTCGCAGTGGCGAGCACGATTAGGTCGATGCTGCTGGCATCCACGCCCGCATCGGCCAGCGCCGCGCGAGCGGCGGCGGTCGCGAGCGTGGCGGTGGTCTCATCCGGTCCGGCAACATGGCGCTGGCGGATGCCGGTGCGCGCGGTGATCCATTCATCCGAGGTGTCGACTCGCTCAGCGAGTTCGGCATTGGTCACCACCCTGCGGGGCAGCGCCGAACCCGTTCCGAGGATCCGCGAACCATTCACGCGGGGGTCTCGCTGTCCTTGGACGCGGCACCGCGACCGTTTTTGCGCAGGGTTTCTTCACCCAGTTGCGACAGGTCATGCGCGATCCGCTCGGTCAGCTTATTTTCAAGCAGGCGCGCGGTCACGGCAACCGCATGGGCCACGCCTTTGGCTGTGGCGCTGCCGTGGCTCTTCACCACCACGCCATTGAGGCCGAGGAACACCGCGCCATTGTGGTTGTTCGGATCGAGGTGATGCTTCAGCAACTCGGTCGCCGGGCGCGAGACCAGAAAGCCGATCTTCGAGCGCAGCGAGGACGTGAAAGCCTGGCGCAGCAGGTCGGTGACGAAGCGTGCCGAACCTTCAATCGCCTTCAGCGCGATATTGCCGGAGAAGCCGTCGGTCACGACCACGTGGGTTTCGCCGCGGTTGATCTTGTCGCTCTCGACAAACCCGTCGAATTGAAGCGCCAGAGTCCCGCCCAGCGAAGCGGCTGTGAGCATCGCGGCGGCATCGCGCAGTTCTTCGGTGCCCTTGATCTCTTCAGTGCCGATGTTGAGCAGCCGGACAACCGGCTTTTCAAAGCCGGTGACGATCCG
>DLGU01000083.1:20254-20541 GCA_002482865.1 Porphyrobacter sp. UBA7686 | reverse complement strand
GCGGGTTGCCCCTGCGTACCCGCGCGCACATCGAGCCGTGCGGTCAGATCCGGCGCCATGCCCCAGTCGAGGCTGGCAAAGGCGGTCGGCCCAGCAGGCTCGCCCGCCAGCGTTTCGCCGAACAGCGGACGTCCGCCGTCGACTAGGCCGAAGCTGTAGCCGATCTCGTTCTCGGCGTTCATTTCGGTGCCGACGAGCCGGGTGAAGACGTCTTCGCTCATTTCGCCATTGGGGCCGTAGAGGCGCACCACCCAGCGGTTCTCACCGATGCGGACGGGGATGTCGCC
>DLGU01000083.1:19632-20223 GCA_002482865.1 Porphyrobacter sp. UBA7686 | reverse complement strand
CCATTGCCCGGCGGCGTCGGGTTCGCGGGTGACCGCGACGAGGCGTTCCTCGTGCCACAGCTCAGCCTCCCAGCCCTGCGGGAGCGGGCCGGTGAGGGTGATGGTGTCGACCAGATCCGCCCGCCACGGCGCACGCGAGGAAACCACCAATCCGCGCCCCGACAGCGCGTCGGCGATCAGCGGCTGGGCAGGCGCGGCAATATCGCCAAGCGAGAGGCTGCGTGCGCCCAGCGGGCCGAGCAGGTCAGGCGTATCGCGCGCGTCGGAGAGGGTGAAACCGGGGGTGATGCGGCCATCATTGGTGACCGCGACGCCGACCCGCCCGGCAAGCCCGAACAGCGCGCCGCTGGCGAGCAGATTGGCAGACACCTGCTGGCCTTGAGGGGTCATGGCGATGCCTGCGCCGAGATCGGCGCTCCACAGCTTCACCGCGCCTTCCGGGCGTGCCAGGAGCGCGAAATTGGGGCGGGAGGTCTCGGGCCGCAGCCGCGCTTGCCGTTCTTCGCGCGCGAGGCGCATCAGCACCGGCAGTGCGGCAGTCGGGACGATCAGCAAGCGCTGGCTTACTGTGTCATGGCTGAGGCTCATGGG